>CAJQQY010000137.1 GCA_905480595.1 uncultured Saprospiraceae bacterium
GAAGTTGTTTTAAAATAGATAGCTCTCAAAAGAGAGAGTTAAAAAAAATGCTGCAAAAGCGATAAATTGTTAGTTCTCACACAAACGATTTAAAACCTCTTGCAACATGTATGTAAAATTATCTAAAAAATTTATTACAAAAAACTTATTGCCACATTTGAGTCAATCCCATTTAGGAAGAAAAACAAAAGTTCCACTATGGCGAATCATTAAGGCAATTATTTATCGACTAAAAACGGGTTGCCAATGGCGAGAATTACCCGTATCATTTTTTTGTAGTAATATTCTAATTAGTTGGAATACAGTCTATTATCACTTTAGAAAATGGTCAAAAGATAAATCGTGGAAACAGATGTGGACAAAATTATTATCCCTTCATAAAACCACATTAGATATGTCTTCGGTTCAATTAGATGGTTCACACACTCCAGCCAAAAGAGGAGGAGAAGCGGTGGCATACCAACATCGAAAAAAATCAAAAACTACAAATGCTTTGTTTTTAACAGATAAAAAAGGCATCCCATTAGTGATGTCTGAACCCATTGAGGGCAATCATCATGACCTTTTTCAAATTGAATTTTTCTTCCTCAAAATGCTGACAGATTTAGAGCAGTCTCAAATAAAAACAAACGGATTGTTTCTAAATGCAGATGCAGGATTTGATAGCGAGGAGTTCAGAAAAATTTGCTTTAATAAAGATATTATCGCAAACATAGATTTCAATAAACGTAATTCAAAAGATATTGATAATCAACCTCTTTTGGATGATTTACTTTATCAAGAAAGGTTTTCTGTTGAAAGAACGAATGCTTGGATTGATGCTTTCAAAGCACTTTTAGTTAGATTCGAAACTAAATCTCAAACATGGATGAGTTTACATCATTTAGCTTTTAGCCTTATCCTTATTCGGAATCAAACAAATCATTTTTAAACAACTTCAACATGAAAAAGATACTTTTCCTCAGTCTACTTGCTTTTATTTCATTTTCAGCATTTAGTCAAACAGATTCTTATGAAGCCGAAAATGAAGGTTGGTTGGTTGATATTGATAAAGCATTTGCTGAGTCTGAAAAAACCGGCAAACCAATTTTAGCTAACTTCACAGGAAGTGACTGGTGTGGTTGGTGCAAAAGATTAACAGCTTCTGTTTTCTCTAAAAAGGAATTTCAAACTTGGGCAGATAAAAATGTTGTTTTGTTGGAATTAGATTTCCCTAAAAGAAAACAATTGCCTCAAAAATATCAACAGCAAAATGCTCAATTGCGAAATGCATTCAAAGTAAGTGGCTACCCTACTATTTGGGTTTTCAATCTTTCTAAAGATGATAAAGGAAATTTATCTATCGAAGGATTAGGAAAAACTGGCTACACAAAAACTGCTAAAAAATTCACCACAGATGTAGATCAAATGATCGCACGAGGCAAGGAAGCTAAAAAGACAGCGGGCGAAGGAAGTGGAAAATAAATTTTAGAATACTTTTAAAAAAAAGAGGATTTGACTTGGTCAAATCCTCTTTTTTTTTGCCTTTTTTCAAAATCGGGAAAAATTGATAACTCTAAGGGAAGTCTTCCCTATTTACTCACTCCCAAATCACCCCATATTTGTATTATCAATCACATAAATATTTAATCATTCAAAAAAATAATTATCATGAAAGAAATAAAAAATGTAGCAGACTTCAAATCAATTATCGAAACAGGTAAACCAGTACTTTTAGATTTTTATGCCAACTGGTGTGGTCCTTGTCGAGCACTTTTACCTACAGTCGAAAAATTAGCAGAAACACATGCGGAAGATTTCGAAATCGTAAAAGTGAATGTTGATACTAATCGAGAATTAGCACAACAGTTTGGTGTGAGAAGTATCCCAGCTTTATTCTTTTTGAAAGATGGGGAAGTTCAAGAAAGATTGGTCGGTGTACAAACCGAGTCTGTCCTTGAATCTAAAATTCAACAATATAGCGTAGCAGTATAGTAGAATTAATTTGATGAAGTTTTTCAGAGGAAGCTATCAAATGATAGCTTCCTTTTTTTTCAAAACTAAAAATAAAAATTATGTTTAATACAGAAGTAAATCAACAAGTCACCGATTCCAGCAATGATTATCATGACTTTCATGACTGCCCAAATTGCTGGGGATATTTACAATGGGAAGAGAAAGATTGCTTGGGGAGTATGAGCATTGACAAAGGATCACGCTCAGAAATTTTTAGTAAAAATGGTTTTATTCGACGATTTATAAAAAAATATATCGGATGAAAAATGACCTTCTAAATCCAAAAACAAAAAGCACCATTCACATAATTGTAAATGGTGCTTTTTGTTTTTGGAGGTTATTTATTTTTTTTGAAAAATCCCAAACAACTCCTTCCCTTTTCTTGGCTCAATGGAGTTATAGCATTTTTCAAAAACCACCGTTTCAAAATAAGGTGACAAATAGCTTAAATATTCTTCCTTATCTCCCCCGAATGGACGTTTGACCAAATCATCAGTAAGTGGGAAATCAAACCAAAGTCCCACTAATTTTCCTTTGGGAAAAAGAATCCGAGCCATCGTTTTTGCATAAAGCATTCGATTATTTTTCAAAGGAGGGAAGGAACAAAAAAACGTTTGCTCAAAAATCAAATCATATTTTTCTTCATGCTCGAAAAAATTCCCATTTAATAAATGGCTTGAAGGAAATGTAGGATTCCTTTTTTGAAATGCCTCCAATGGAGCTTTCGATATATCTAAAATAAATACATTCTTGAAGCCCTGACCAAAAAGATACTCCGCTTCATAAGCATTGCCAGCGCCAGGAATTAATATTTTTATATCCTTATTTTCCAATTGATCAATATAAGTTTTCAAAGGAGTGGAAGGAAATCCAATGTCCCAACCAGTTTGCCCTTCTTCATATCGATTTGACCAAAATTCATTTTCCGAATCGGTATCTTTAATATTTGACATAATTTATTTTTTCAATTTTCACTAACTATTTAACAGAAAAAGCCACTTTCAAGTTTTCTCAAAAGTGGCTTTTTTTCAAATTAGAAAAATATTATTTTCTTAATACATCTCGCACATAATTAGCAACTGCAACAATTTCTGCGTCTTTTAACACGCCTTTAAAAGGAGTCATTAATCCTTTTCCATGGTAAATTTGTGCAACATTTTCTTCCAAACTTGTTTTTACTTTCGTCAAATCCTTTGCTCCGTTGATAGCCATTTTTCCATCCATTCCATGACATGGAGTACAAAATAATTTGTATTTCTTTTTGCCGTCAATCGTTGCTAAGTCAGAGTCAGAAATTGAAGCAAGAATTTCTTTAGCTTTTTTGATTTGCTCTGGTGGAATTGGTGTTGTTTCTACAGGTTCTTCTTCCGGTTCTGATTCTTCAGAAACCACAGCAGCAGAAGTTTCTTCATCATCACCTTTTTTCTTTTTAGTTGCTTCTGTTTTGAATGGATCTTCTTTTTTCTCTTTTGGTTTGTCATCGCCACAACTCCAAACTAAGCCAGAAAATAACAATACAATTACAAATGATATTTTTTTCATAATGTTTTTCATTAAATTTAAAAATGAAGCCAAATATAAAAAGTCAAGCCTCTAATTCAAAACGAAAATAGAATTATGAAAATTTAATTTTGATTTAATTTCATTCTTATTTAAGTCTCCATACGGTTACCTTGCTCAAAAGTTGGTAATCACGATAATTATTTAAATTTTAGCGCACACGGGACAAGCTGATTTCTCTCCATCATTGACTAATCTAATTCCAGTAATTCTATCTTCGACAAATTTTTGGATAAATGCTTTTTGAGCCGAAGTATCTTTATTCTTGATATCTCTTTGTCGATCTTCCACATACTCTACGAATTGATCTCCATACTCTGAGTGCCCCCAACAATTTGGACAAACACCTACTTCTATTAATCCTTCCTCGGTTAGTTCGATTTTATCTGATTTCTTTTTGAAAAAACTAAATAACCCCATTTTTGTACTTGTTTTGTTATTAAAAATTTAGATTTTATTTCTAGCACAAAAATAGGTTTAAAATATCACAAGGATATAACAAAGGATTACTAATTATGTCACATAAGAAATTTTCTAAATTGGTTTTTATTAAACTGTTTTAAAATTTCTAAAGAATTTAAATCCTAATTTAGTGTCTCAAAATAATTTGATAAAAAATCATTCAATCAAAAAATATGGACTTAAAATATTTAAAAGTAACCATCGTAAATCATGTTGCACAAGTTTCCTTTAATCGACCTGAAAAAGCTAACTCACTTCATATGCCAGCTTGGGAAGAAATGAAAACTGTTTTTGAAGAATTGCATGAGAATCCAGATGCGCGAGTTATCGTACTTACCGGTGAAGGAAAACATTTTTGCGCAGGCATTGATTTGGAAACTTTAATGGATCTTCAAAAATATAATCAAATCAGCTGTGAAGGTCGACGAAGAGAAAAATTGCGGAAATTTATTCTTGCCTTTCAAGACACAATTACTGCATTGGAAAAATGTCGTAAACCAGTCTTGGCTGCTATTCAAAATGCATGTGTTGGCGGTGGTGTCGATATTATCTCAGCATGCGACATGCGATATTGTACTGATGCAGCTTACTTCGCGATCAAGGAAGTTGACTTAGGCTTAGTAGCAGACATCGGCACTTTGCAACGTTTGCCAAATATTTTAAATCCAGGAATTGTCTCAGAATTAGCCTATACAGGACGTAAAGTTTTTGGAGAGGAAGCCGCTAAAATTGGCTTGGTCAATCAAACATTTTCTACGCAAGAAGAGATGATGGATCGAGTGATGGAAATCGCCAAAATGATTGCTGCTAAATCTCCTCTTGTCATCCGAGGTACAAAAGAAATGTTGCTTTACAAACGAGACCACTCCGTCGAAGATTCGCTGGATTACATGGCAACTTGGAACGCAGCAATGTTGATGTCAAAAGATTTGATGGAAGCGTTTCAAGCTAATCTGGAAAGACGAGAGGCAAACTTTGAAGGATAAAAATTGATAGTTTTTTAAAAAAAATATTCCCTGGCTCGCAAGGTGAATTCAAAGTAGAATATTTTCAACTTAAGAAAAAAATGTTACGTTAGGTATCGGATCCCTTGAAGGGATTCG
This sequence comes from uncultured Saprospiraceae bacterium, assembly GCA_905480595.1. Lineage (GTDB taxonomy): Bacteria > Bacteroidota > Bacteroidia > Chitinophagales > Saprospiraceae > CAJQQY01. The sequence goes on from CAJQQY010000137.1 coordinate 5,121, forward strand.
ATATCAAATTCACCAAGTGAGTAATTCTGTTGCTGTATTCTTAAGCTAGCCCAATCAATGTCCTCTTCCCTAGTTATCCTCTCCATGATAACATAGGCAATTAAAAAACCCATCTCCCTTTTGAGTAACACATCCAAGTAGATTAAAAATATTTTGAATTAAATTGTATTTTTTGAACTTTATGTTTGATTTTTTTTACTTTAGCAACTTCAGATTAAAAAATTATATTTTAAAAAGTATTTTATAAATAGAATTATATATAGTATTCTATTCATAGAAGCAGCAATAATTTCAATCTATACGTTTGAAGAATAAGTAACATGTGTAAATCGAATTATTCAAACTAATAGGATAAACACTTTAAAACCTTCTACAGTCAAATTAGGTTCGATATCGTTCTCACCAAAATAACACCCATACAGAATTTAGTTAAACAGATTCTGAATTTAACTGAACAAGAATTTTCGAGAGATTCACTCTCATCCCACGAAATAATATCATTAAAGGAATTTATTTATTCTAAAAAATAAGCATCCATCTTACTAGTGTAATGTTTAACCTTATTTACTCATAATAAAAATTTTAATAATGAAAAGAAAGTTACTTCTTATAATTGGAGCAATTTGCCTATTCTCATTAGGAACATATGCCCAATTTACAGCGACTGGTACCGTCACCGACGCCCAGGGAGAAACCCTTATTGGTGCTACTGTATTAGTTAAAGGTACTCAAGAGGGAGGTGCTACTGATATTGATGGAAAATTTTCAGTAGAAGTACCCTCTAACACAGGAACTCTAATTATTTCTTACACCGGATACCGAACAATGGAAGTAGAGGTTACAGCAGCTACTCCAGATGTTAATGTAACATTAACTGATTCTGGATTACAATTATCCGAAGTTATTGTAACAGCTTATGGTTTATCATCAAAAAAAGCTTTCACCGGATCAGCAGATGTTGTTAGTGCAGAAGACTTGGCATTAAGAACTGTTACCTCACCTATTGCAGCAATAGAAGGTAGAGCAACTGGTGTCCAATTCACTTCGGCATCAGGTCAACCAGGATCGTCTCCAAGTATAGTTATTCGTGGTGTAGGAACCTTGAATGGAAGCGCAGACCCTTTGTTTATTGTTGATGGAATGCAGTATGAAGGAGATTTGAATACAATTAATCAAGATGATATTGAATCATTTACCATTCTTAAAGATGCGGCTTCTACTTCCCTATATGGTTCTAGAGCAGCTAATGGAGTTGTTATCATAACAACTAAGAGTGGTGAAAAAGGGCAGATAAAAGTAAACGCTTCTACTAGATTTGGTATGGTGAGTAGAGGAATTCCTGCATACGAAGAAGTTACCCCTGGTCAATATTATGAAACCATGTGGGAGGCTTTAAAAAATTCATCTGCTGGTGGTGGAGATCCGGCTTTTGCTTCTGCTAACATTTATAATAATTTAGGATACAATCCATTTAATGTTGCCAATGAAAATATTGTTGGAACGGATGGAAAATTAAATCCAAACGCAAATCTAGTTTATAAGAGTTTAGATTGGTATGATGTAATGGAACAATCCGGTCTTAGACAAAGCTACAATGTAAATGTTGCTGGTGGAGGTGAAAGACATAAAATATTTTTCTCTACGTCATATTTAGATGAAGAAGGTTATGTGATTAGAACGAATTATAATCGTCTAACCACTCGTTTGAATTCAGAATTTGAAGTAAACGATTGGATTACAATGGGAGGTAGTACCAATGTTACCATTGCTAATTCACAAGGACCAACTTCTTCTGGTACTGGTAGTATAGTTAATCCATTTGGTTTTGCTAAAAATATAGGTTCAATTTATCCTGTATATGTAAATGATCAGCAAGGAAATATTATCAATGATGCTGGTGGAAATCCTTTATTTGATAATGGAGAAGGGTTCCCTGAATATAATATTGGTTCGAGACCTGTTAATCAAGGACGTCATGCGCTGCAAGAATTAATATTAAATGATGAGCGAACTAGAAATAACACTTACGGGTTTAGATTTTTTACTGACTTAAGAATATTAGAGGGGCTTAATTTTAGAGTGTCCTATGGTAGAGATATTAATGAGGGGATTGCTAAAGAATATGAAAACAATATTATTGGTGATGCGCAGCCAACAGGAAGATATTCAGAAGATAGATTTAGAAGAGTAGTAGAAAATTTCAATCAAGTATTAACTTATACTAAAACATTTAGTGATGTTCATAATATAGCTATAACTGCTGGACATGAAAGTTATGATAGAAACTACTCAGAAAATAACGCATTAGCAATCGATCAAGTTGCGGAAGGTATATTCGAATTTGATAACTTCGGAACTCCTGTTCGTGTAGGAGGATTTACTTCAGATAAAAGAATTGAAGGGTATTTTGCAAGGGTAAACTATGATTATAATAACAAATATTATCTAAGTGCATCTGCAAGAAGAGATGGATCATCTGTTTTTAGTACGGATGCAAGATGGGGTAATTTCTATTCAGTAGGTGCAGCTTGGCGAATTGATGAGGAAGAATTTATGGCAGATGTTTCTTTTATCGATAGATTAAAATTAAGAGCTTCATTTGGTCAAGTGGGTAATGATAACTTATTAGATTTTTACATCTCTCAACCTAGATATGGCTTAACATCTAATGCTGGAAACCCAGCGATTATCTGGTCAGATATAGGGAATGCAGAATTACAATGGGAAACAGTAGGAAGTTTTGATGTAGCATTAGAATTTACATTATTTAAAAACTTCTTAGATGGTACTATAGAGTATTATCAGAAAAGTTCTACGGATTTGCTCTATGATTTACCAATAGCATTGAGTAATGGGTTAAACTCATTTCCAAGTAATGTTGCTGATATGACTAATTCTGGAATCGAACTTGGTTTAACAGGACATATCTTAAATAAGAGTGATTTTAGATGGGACCTTACCTTACAAGCATCAACATTTAACAATGAAATTACCAGCTTACCAGACCCTTTCATTAATGGATCTAAAAGATGGGAAGAAGGAAGATCAAGATATGACTTTTTCTTATTGCATACGGCTGGAGTTGACCCAGATAACGGAGATCAATTATTCTTGATGTTTGAAATAGATGAGGATGGAAATAGTGTACCTGTTATGGTTGATGGAGAGCAAGCAACCACTAATGATTGGGAAGAAACAGAAAGAGCTTATACAGATGATTCTACTATTCCTGACATTTTAGGTTCTGTTGCTAACCGATTTAGCTATAAAGGTTTTTCTTTGGACGTATTGATTACCTATGGTATCGGTGGCAAATTTTTAGATAATGGATATTCTGCAATGATGCATAGTGGTACTTTTGGACGTTCATTACACCCAGATGTTTTGAATGCATGGCGTCAACCAGGTGATGTAACTGATGTTCCAAGATTAGAAAATGGAAGTGCAGAC
>CAJQQY010000138.1 GCA_905480595.1 uncultured Saprospiraceae bacterium
GAAGGGAGAGATGAAGTTTTGGAAAAGGCTTTAAAATGGATTAAAAAGTAAAATTAAAGATAAATGCGTGGCATGGTTTCAAACCGTGTCACGCTTAAATTTTAGCCCACCCTTCCAATTTCCAAGCAAAACAAACCCACGGATTTTTTTTTGCCGCCACCTTGTCTTAAATTTTCATAATTCAAATATTATTTCAAATTCATAAAATGGTTTTGTATTTTTAAAAAAATATAAAATCTATAATTATGAAAAACCAGCTCCTCTTTTTACTTCTCTTTATTTCCACTTTTTCCTCCGCACAAATCATTCAAGATTGGGATCTATCTCCACTTGGTCAACGAACTTATTTTGAGCGAGACAATGGATTTTTGGAAATGTACTATAATGACTCGACGGAAGTTTTTGCAGATTATCGGAAGCATTTTTTTGGAGAGAAATATTATAAAAAAGACTTTGAAAATTGCTATGATGAATTGGCATCCAATCTAAATATGGTTGGAGAAAATTTACTCGCTGACTTTCCTATTGAAGAATGGTTTAGTAATGATGATTTTTTTTACTTTTTAAATGGACTTGACACTATTAAATTTTTTCATCAAGCAGGCTTAAATTTTGTTTGGAATTTCCCAACTCAAAATACATCAGCTAATTATTCTCATTTAGAATTTGAATGTATTGATATTATTGAAAAAGAAATTTTTGGTACAATCGATAGTGTTCGAGTTTATGAAATAAATACGTTGCAAAATGGTTCGATCGTTCTTACTAATTTAACAGGAACGATATTCGAATTATCAAAAAAATTCGGATGGATAAAACATATTCCTCTAGTTAAGTTAGTCAATCCAAATGTGACTTTTAATGAAGAAACTTTCAACTTATCAGGTTGGGAAAAAGATGGAATCAATCAAGGGATAAATCCCATCTTTAATTTATTTTATCAAGAACATCAAGTCGGAGATATTTATAAAAGGAAAAAAGAAAATCGGAATGCTGATTGGGTTATCCCATCTTATCGAGAGACTACATGGACTAGAGATAGTGTGACTAATGTCAATTTTATTCCTGACTCAATCGTCGAAATAACCTATGATAGAACTACGCTTAACATCTATGATTACCCCAATGAAAAAGATACTTCCTTAACAACTACAACCGATCATGTGATTAAATATTGGAAAAATACTTCTTTCGACTTACCTTATAATGCCTTTCCAAATTATTATTATTTCCCCGACCAATCTAATTCTGGATTCCTGTATAAATCTAAAAATTTGGCAATAGATGATTTAGGAAACTTTACAGTAGAAACCAATTTTTCCTTATTAACAGCAAGTAATTGTTATTTCGATTTCATTATTGATAATACCTCAGAACGTCATTATCAATCGAATGTAGGTCTAACGTTTTTAACTAATTGGAGTTTTGAAAATATTTACGAGGACTCGCTTATTGGTTTTAAACAAGGCAATATTATTGAAGGTGATATTGATATTTTAATGCGCCCAACTTCTACTTCTAACAATACACTTACAAACGAAAAACCCTCTGTCCAAATCTATCCAAATCCCACCCCAGATTATCTAAATTTTATTTTTTCAAAAAATCAAACTGAACCATTTTCAATATACATTTATGATGCGTTGGGAAAATTAGTTTTAGAAAAAAATGATATAAAAGATGAGTCATTAGATGTTTCAAAATTAGATAAAGGCTTCTATTTCGTAAAAACATCAAGTAGTTTTGGAAGTTTTCTTCACAAAATTGTAAAGGAATAGTTGAACACACTACTACATTTTAAATCTATATTTATGAAAAATCAATTGCTCTTCTTCCTACTTTTTATTTCCACTTTTTTGTCCGGACAAATCATTCAAGATTGGGATCTTTCTCCGCTAGGTCAACGCACTTATTTTGAGCGAGACAATGGTTATTTAGAAATGTATTATAATGATTCGACAGAGGTTTTTGCGGATTATCGGAAGCACTATTTTGGGGAAAAATACACCAAAGATGTTTTTCATGGATGCTACGATGAAATTCAAGATTTTTTCACATTCGATTATTATTATTCAGATTACTTTTATCCTTCTTTTGAAGAATATTTTGCAGTCGAAGAATGGTATTCCAATGATGATTTTTTCTACATTCTAAATCAAAATGATACCATCAAGTTTTATCATAAAGCTCCTCTTAATTTCACTTGGAAAATTCCTGTCATTCACGACGAATTTGATGAAATAAAACTTAAATGTGTTCAACTCACCGAAGAAGATGTTTTTGGAAATATAGATAGTGTAAGAGTTTTTGAAATCACCACTTTTCAAAATAATAGTCCTGTCAACTCTCCAATTAATTTAAGAAATGTTAAGCTTTCAAAGACTTTTGGGCTTTTAAACTTCACCCCTTTTTATCGATGGGTAAAAGGGTACATCAATTGGACAGATGAAGAACAGTTTAATATTTCTGGTTTTGAAAAAGATGATCAAGTTAGCGGATTGATTCCTGAGTTTGATTTGTTCTTTGAAGATTATCAAGTAGGAGATATTTTTAAATGGTATTACAAAAGTCCTATTAGTTTTCCTAGCATGGATTCTCCTTTTGAGCGTTGGTATGTCGACAGTATTACTGCGCTTTCATTTTTTCCCGATTCTTTAATTGAGATAACTTATGATAGAAAAATACAAACAAATGATAATGGCTCTATTGATTGCGATAGTATTTCGGAAGAAGTAATCACTTATAGAAAAATTGATTTTGCTGGTTTATTAAGAACAGCCCCTAGGTTTTTGTTTGGTTCTTCATCAGTAGGGCCATCAATGGATTACAATGATAATATTTGGCAATTAAAATCTGTTAAAAAAAATTCAGCAGGAAAATTAGTATTTGACATAAAATCATGGGAATGGTACGATTTCAATAATTGCGAAAATCAATTCACCGAAGGGTGGAAGAATCAAATTTATGAAGATGACTTGGGATTAATTTATAGAAAAAATAATAGTGGAACTGGAAGTAGTTCTAAATTGGAACTTTTAGGATACAAACGAGACAATATTACAATTGGTGACATCTCACCTATATGTTTAGTTAGTTCGAATAACAATACTCTTACAAACGAAAAACCATCCTTCCAAATCTACCCAAACCCAACTTCCAACTATTTAAATTTCATTTTTCCAAAAAATCAAAATGAACCATTTTCAATATACATTTATGATTCAATAGGAAAGATAGTTTTAGAAAAAGGTAACATAAACTTAAATCCGATTGATATTTCAAAATTGGAAAAAGGATTCTATTTTGTAAAAATTTCTAGTAGCTTTGGAGAAAGCATTTTTAAAATAGCAAAACAATAATAACAATACATTTACAAAATGAAAAAACTTCTCCAAATACTCAATATCCTCGCTTTTGGAGCGATGGTTTACGTTAATTATTTATCTAATGCCTTACCTATTAATGGTAAAACCCCAGGCGAAATTTCAGATACATTTTCCAACCTCTTTGTTCCCGCGGGAATAACCTTTTCGATTTGGGGAGTGATCTATTTATTTCTATTAGGATTTATTATTTACCAAGCAAAAGATTTATTTAAATCAACTCCAGATACGACGCCTTGGTTTTCCAAAATAGGCCCACTTTTCCTTCTCACTTGTGCAGCCAATATCGGTTGGATCTTCGCTTGGCATTATAATTATGTGGAAGTTTCGGTAGGCGTAATGGTTACCTTTTTGATTTTATTGATTACGATTTAT
>CAJQQY010000139.1 GCA_905480595.1 uncultured Saprospiraceae bacterium
CGTTGAGTATTTCCAACTACTGCATCAGCACCCCATTCTCCCGGAGGCATCAAAAGTGCCAAACTCAAAATATCCGCAGCAACAGTTACAAAAACATCTTTGTCATTTGCCTCAGCTGCAAATGCTCGATAATCTTCTACAGAACCATCTTTGGCGGGATATTGTAAAAGCACTCCAAATGTTTTTTCGGTAAACTTGTATGAACTCCAATCACCTTTAACCACTTTGATATTTAATGGTTTTGCACGAGTGATCAGGATATCATAAGTTTGATCTAAAACTTTATTATCTACAAAAAAGACGTTAGCAGCGTCCTCGTCATTTTTAACCCTTTTATTTTTTTGAGCATAAAACATGGCCATCGCTTCGGCTGCCGCTGTTCCTTCGTCCAACAAAGAAGCATTAGCTATTGGCAAAGCCGTCAAGTCACTCACCATTGTTTGGAAATTCAATAATGCCTCCAATCTACCTTGCGCGATTTCTGCTTGATAAGGAGTGTATTGAGTGTACCAACCTGGATTTTGAAATACATTTCTCAAAATCGCAGAGGGCGTAATCGTACCATTATATCCTAAACCGATATAACTTTTGAATACCTTGTTCATAGAAGCCGTTTGCTTCAATTCTCGCAAGTAATCATACTCAGTCATCGCATTGGGAACATTCAGTTCTCCTTTCATGCGAATAGAATTTGGTACTGTTTCTTTAATCAATTGGTTGAGTGTTTTCACACCAATTGTTTTCAACATAGTTTTTTCGTCGGCATCATTTACTCCAACGTGGCGGTTGACAAATTTGTCATAATGAGCAAGGTTAAACATTTCTATTTTTTGATTTTTTTTGGTAGAAAAATATCTGTCAATTTTGCGATAGCAAAGTTAACGTTTTGGGTGGTTATTTTAGCAAATAAAAGGAATAGAAATGGGAAAAGTTTTGAGGGAAGTGAAGTTTGACTTTGAGGTGACGAATGTCATCCAATTCTAAATTTTCTTAACCTAAAAATTGATCAATCACAATTACCCCAGTCGAAGGATATTCATTCATCTTCGTCAAAATTTTCGCCCCTTCTTCCAAGTTTACTTTTTTGCCAATCAACTTTTTAGGTTCTAATTTCCCTGACAAAATCATTTCTATCATTTCTGGATACCGATGCGCTTGCATTCCATGTGAACCTAGAATTTCTAATTCATTGGAAATAACTGCACCCATCGGAATTGGCGGATCAGCTTCTTTTCCAGCCAACAAACCAATTTGCACATGTCGCCCTCTTTTCCTCAAAGACAAAATTGCATCACGGCAAGTTTGCTGACTTCCCAAAGCATCAATTGTAAGATGAGCACCTCCTGAAGTTACGTTTTGAATAGCCTCGGGCAAACTTTCAACATTTTTAGAATTAATGGTAAAAATAGCTCCTACTGTTTTTGCAAAATCCAATTTCTCATCATCAATATCAATTGCAATTACATTTGCACCCATCGCATTCGCAATCATAATCGCTGACAAACCAACTCCGCCACATCCAAAAACTGCTACCCATTCTCCCCCACTCACTCGACCTTGATCGACCACTCCTCGAAACGAAGTGATAAATCGACACCCCAAAGATGCGGCTTCAACAAAATCCATTTCCTTTGGTAATCGAACTAAATTTTCATCTGCATATTTGATATTTACAAATTCTGCAAAGGATCCCCAAGCGGTAAATCCAGGTTGGAAATAATTATCGCAAATTTGTTGATTCCCAGTATTGCATTGAGGACAAGTCCCACAGCCCACAGAAAATGGAACGGTCACTTGATCTCCGATTTTCCATCGTTGCACTTTTTTTCCAACTGCTTCGACAACTCCTGCAAGCTCATGTCCGGGCACATGTGGCAACTGAACATCTCCATCATGCCCCATCCAACCATGCCAATCACTTCGACAAACCCCCGTTGCTTCAACTCGAATAACTACCGAATCTTCGGAAGGAGTTGGGTCGGGAACTGTTTCAATATTTAGTGGACTTTGGAAAGAAGTGAATAGAGCTGCTTTCATTTTATTAGTTTTTGAAAAATCTAATTTATGTTTCCTGCTGACTCATCCATCCACCATTCCGCATTTTCAATGTGAGCGGCTGGATAACTTTTATAATTTCCAGTATTAGAAAAAATCTCTTTGATGACAGAATTTTTCGAAGCTCCTGTCACTAAAAAATGAACTTGCTTCGCTACATTAATTACCTTTCCAGTCAAGGTAATTCTCAATTGACCTGACTCAGGATGGGTCGCTACTGCACAAGTTTTATCAGCTTCCAATAATTCTATTTGATGTGGAAAAATTGAAGCAGTATGTCCATCACTTCCCATTCCTAAAATTATCAAATCAAAAATCGGCAAATTATCTTTTAGAAATAAATTCCATTCAATTAATTTGCCATAGCGATCTGCTTCTTCGGTTGGATCATTTTCGCCTAGTACTCGATGGATATTTCCAGGAGGAATATTTATGTGTTGGAGTAATTTATCATTGGTCATTTTATAGTTACTCTCATCGTCAGTTGGTGCAACACATCGTTCGTCTCCCCAGTAGAAATGGACTTTTTTCCAATCAATTTTATCTGCATATTTTTTGGCTAAAATGTCAAATAAAACTTTGGGAGTACTCCCGCCTGAAAGTGCGATATTTATTTTTTCTGTTTTCGCAATTTCTTTTTGTAAAAAATCGGCGAAGGCTTCAGCGACTGCTTCGTTGTTTTTAAAAATATGAGTTGTGACCATTTGTTTAATATTTTTTTGAACCATATAAGGCATTTAACAACATATAAGTCGCCCATCGTGGGTATCTTATATGTTCTTAAATGCCTTATATGCTTCAAATTATTTTTAGAGTTCTGAATAATTATCATCCGCAGTCAAATTGCTACATGGATTTCTCCAAGTCACCTTATCAGATTCAATTAATTTTGAAACAACCATTGGCCCCCAAGTTCCTGCAGGATAACCATGGACTCTTATTTCAGGATTCTTCTTCCAAGCATTCAAAATAGGTTCAACAAATCGCCAAGCCTCTTCGACAGAATCTCCTCGTGCATAAAGTGTCGCATCACCTTTTATCACATCCAACAATAATCGTTCGTAAGCAGCAGGAACATGTACATCCGTCAAATCTGAATAATGAAAATCCATCCCCACATCCTTCACCTCAAAACCAGCACCTGGTACTTTCATTCCAAATTTTAAAACCAAACCTTCGTTTGGTTGGATGCGAATAATCAATTGATTATTGTCATTGTAAACTTGTTTCTCTTTTCGGAAAAGTGCGTTCGGTGGATCTTTAAAAGTAATCACGACTTCCGTCACTTTAGTCGGCATTGCTTTCCCTGATCGAACATAAAATGGAACTCCTGCCCATCGCCAATTGTCTATGAAGAATTTCAAACCAACAAAAGTCTCTGTTCGAGAATCTTTGGGTACACCCTCTTCTTCTCGGTAACCATTGACTCTTTCTTTATCAATAGTCGAAGGTGTATACTGCCCTCGAATGACTTGCGAGGGAACATCCTCTTCTTTGATTGGACGAATAGATTTTAACAATTTTAATTTTTCATCTCGAATCGCAGCAGCATCGGCAGCAATCGGAGGTTCCATTCCGATGTGTGCAATAATTTGCATCAAGTGATTTTGGAACATATCTCGCAGCGCGCCAGATTTATCATAATATCCTCCGCGACTCCCGACGGTCAAATTTTCCGCATTCGTAATTTGCACATGCTCAATATAATTTCGATTCCAAAGCGGTTCAAAAATACCATTGGCAAATCGAGTAACTAATAAATTTTGAACGGTTTCTTTTCCGAGATAATGATCAATTCGATAGATTTGATCTTCGCCAAAATGAGTTCTAATATTTTTATTTAACTCGATTGCTGTCTCCAAATCATAACCAAATGGTTTTTCAATCACCAATCTTTTCCAACCATCATTTTCTTCATTTAAACCATGCGCAGCTAAACAAGCGGGAATCGTTTCATATAAAAATGGAGGCGTCGATAAATAATAAATGTAATTTCCTCCGATATTAAACTCTTTGTCCAGTTTCGTCAATTCTGTTTTCACCTTAGCATAATCATCCGGCTCAGAAGTTTGGATTGGAATGTAGGATAATCTCCTCGCAAATTCTTTTTCCATCTCCTCATCTCGATTTTCTTTATCCTGATGCTCTATAAATTCATTGGCAAAAAATACTTTACTTCGAAATGCCTCATCAGAATAATCCGAACGACTCACTCCAAGAACGGCAAAGTTTTTCGGCAAATATTCCGCTTTATGTAATTCAAAGATTGCAGGAATTAATTTTCGCACCGCCAAATCTCCTGATGCGCCAAAAATTACAAAGATTACTCCATCCATATTTTTAATTGGTTACATTTATTTTTTCCAAACCTACTCAAAAACAATTACTCCAACAACATCAATTAAAAAAAGATTAGAAGTTTCAATTTAATATTATTTTGTACTCCTCCTTACCGCTAAAAATATTTGCAATGCGTATTATTGCAAATATTTTTAAAAAAAATCAAATCAACATTATGAGTAAGAAACAATTCTATGATTTCGGAATGGTTGGGCTAGGTGTGATGGGAAGAAATTTTTTATTAAATGTAGCTGATCACGGTTATTCCATTATCGGATTAGATACCGATAAAGAGCAAGCTCAAGCACTCGTAGAAGAAGCTGAAGGCAAACCCGCTAAAGCGACAACCGACATGAAGGATTTTGTCGCATCACTAAAAACCCCTCGAAAAATCATGCTGCTTGTTCCTGCTGGAAAAGTTGTGGACATTGTTATCGATGGCTTATTGAAGCATCTTGAACCAAACGATGTAATTATCGACGGAGGTAATTCTTTTTTTGAAGATACTGAACGTCGATTGGAATATTTGAAAGAGAAAAAAGTAACCTTTTTGGGAGTTGGAGTATCGGGTGGTGCAAAAGGTGCAAGATTTGGTCCAAGCATTATGCCTGGTGGTTCGAAGCAAGCATATAATAAGGTGAAGAAGATTTTGGAAGCTGTTTCTGCGAAAGTAAACGACGAACCTTGCGTTGCTTACATGGGAAAAGGTTCTGCAGGGAATTATGTCAAAATGGTTCACAACGGAATCGAATATGCGATGATGCAATTATTAGCGGAGAGCTACGATATTTTAAAAAATATTGGCGGATTAAATAATGAAGAATTACATCAAGCTTATAAAAAATATAATCGAGGAAAATTAAAATCTTTCTTAGTCGAAATTACCGCGGAGATTTTTACACAAAAAGACGATCTCGGAAAAGGCATGTTGATTGATAAAATTCTCGACAAAGCAAAACAAAAAGGAACTGGAAAATGGACTTCACAAAATGCGATGGACTTTGGAATTCCTGTTCCGACGATTGATGCTGCAGTCACGATGCGAGGGATTTCTTCTTTGAAAAATGAGCGACTCGCCGCTTCTAAAATATTAAAAGTAAGATCGTCCAAACCAAAAGTGGATAAAAATAAATTAGTTAAAGAAGTTGGGGATGCATTATTTTTTGCCTTCATCACCGCTTACTCTCAGGGGATGGCTTTGTTAGCTGATGCTTCGAAAGAAAAAGGTTTTGGATTAGACTTGGAAGCGACTGCTAGAATTTGGAGAGGAGGTTGTATCATTCGAGCTGCATTGTTGGAAGATATTCGAAAAGCATTTTCGAATGATGCCAACTTACCTAATTTGATGGTGGATAATACTTTTGCCAAACATTTAAAAAGCAATCATAATTCTCTTCGATCAATTATTAAAAAATCAATTGATGCTGGAATTCCGACTTTAGCTTTTTCAACTTCGCTATCATATTTTGATGCATACCGAGATGGACGTTTGCCTTTGAATTTGACGCAAGCGCAACGAGATCATTTTGGTTCTCACACTTATGAGCGAATAGATAAGGATGGAATATTTCACACAGAGTGGGAATAATCTTTTTTTTAAGTAAAAAGACTCATTTCTTATTTCAAGAATCGAGTCTTTTTACTTTAAAATTTTTCTATAAATCCAGGTTTCTTTTTCCAAAAAAACAAATATGCACCAAGCCATCTCTGCCGGTCACGAAATCACTCTTGCGGTAGCTAAAGAAATTTTACTCGCCAAAGGCAATGCTTTTGATGCAGCGATTGCTGCTCACTACGCAATGTTTATCACCGAGCCTTGCATGGCTTCAGCTGGTGGGAATGGTTTCGCATTGACAAAATCAGCTGAAGGACAGACTCGTTTTTTTGATTTTTTTTGTCAAACTCCTTTTAATAAAAAGAAAATAGAACAACTCCATTTCTATCCAATCACGGTTGATTTTGGAGGAGATACGGAAGAGTTTCACGTTGGATTAGGAGCGGCAGCAGTTCCTGGAAGTATTGCTGGCATTTTTGAATTGCATCGTCGCTATGGAACGATGCCTATGAAAGACTTAGTTGCGCCCGCTATTCAACTCGCCAAGCAAGGTGTTGAGCTTAATGAATTCCAAGCTTATGACTTAAGTTTATTAGCTCCAATTTTTTCTCAAGATCCAAGCGTTCGAGATATTTTTTATCGGAATGGAAAAATAAAACAACTTGGCGACACCTTAAAAATGCCTGGCATGGTTGACTTCTTGGAGTTTATTGCAAGAGAAGGTGAACGAGGTTTTTACCAAGGAGATATCTCAAAAATGGTCGCAGAAGATAGCCGACGAAAAGGTGGATTTTTAACCCGCGCTGATTTTGAAAATTATCATGTCAATGTCCTTGAACCATTAAAAGTTAATTATAAAAATAAGCAGATCGTTCTGCCCAATGGTCCAAGTAAAGGTGGAGCAATGCTAGCCATGATGCTCGCTCAAGTCAATCATGAACTTAATTCCATCGCAACTGCCATCGAGAGGACACAACAAATTATTCAAAATGAAAGTCAGATAAAATCTCATTTAGATCGTTTTTACCCGATCAATAATTTCCAACTTCAACCATCAATTTCTTCAAATCGAGGAACTTCGCATTTTAATATTTTAGATCGTTGGGGAAATGCGATTAGTTTCACTTCTACCATTGGCGAAGGTTGCGGATATTTTATTCCAGGCACAGATATGCATCTCAACAATATGCTAGGTGAAATATTTTTATTACCAAATGGCGCTCACTCTTGGCAACCCAATACTCGATTACATTCGATGATGACGCCAACTATGGTGATGAATGAATTTGGAAACGTTGAGTTAATTTCTGGCTCTGGAGGCGCAAACCGAATTCCCTATTCCATCGCCCAAGTCATTTATCAACTTTATGAAAAACATAATAATTTGGAGAAAAGTACTACTCATCCAAGAGTACATTTTCAAGATGGAAAATTTCAAATAGAACCCAATTTTGATTTTAGTTTAAAAAAATCAAATACTATCCATTGGGAAAAGAAATCACTTTACTTTGGAGGTGTGCATTCTATTTTTCATCATGGACATCAAGTGGAAGCAATGGGCGACGCTAGACGATTTGGAGTAGCAGAGGTTTTTTAATTTATAAAACTCTGATAAACATCTTTCATATATTCCTCTGCCCCAATTTCTTTTCGCTTTGCAAAATAGGATTCCGCATCATCTCCAACTAAATATCGTAATCGATCAGATTCATCATTTGCCGCTTCAAAAATCTTTTCTGCAACCGCAATTGGATCTGGCATATCAGAATATCGTTGTTTTCTAGTTTTAATTGTTTTTTGAGTTGCTTCATGATATTCTGGCATGGATTCATCATGCGACCAACTAATTCCTTCTATCTGAAAATTAGTTTTAAAACCTCCAGGCTCAACTAATTTCACCTGAACACCGAGTGGTCGTAATTCATAATAAATACCTTCCGTAAATCCTTCCACCGCCCACTTTGAACACACATACATCGAAGCTAATGGATAACTTACCAATCCCGCAATTGAGGAAATATTGATAAAAAGGCCATTCCGATTTTTTCTAAAATGCTCTAAGAAAACTTTAGTCATCATCATCACACCTTTTATATTGACTGCAATTTGTCGATCTATTTCAGATTCGGTGGTTGGTTCAAATGCACCGTAACAACCAAAACCTGCGTTATTTAAGATCACATCTATTTTCCCAAAATCATTTAAAATTGCCTCTTTTGCATTTTTAATACTTTCAGTATCAGTAACATCCAATTGATAAATTGAAACATTTGGATGCTCCTTTAAACTTCCTGCCTTTTCCGTATTTCGCATCGTCGCGATGACTTGCCAATTCCTTTCTACAAAATATTCAGCAGTAATTTTTCCAATACCTGAATTGCTCCCTGTGATAAGAATAGTCTTTTTCATATAATAATTTTTTCCCAATAAAAAACATTTCCACTCAATTCCCTACATTTGTACAAATTATTTTTTTCAAAAAATACACCTATGAATTTTGACGAGATACAATCCCTGCGTGAAGCGATCAAAGCTAGTCCTGACAGTATTCCACTTCGAAAATTATTGGCCAATGCTTTGATGAAAAATGAGAGATGGGAAGAAGCAGAAATTGAAATAAAGGAAACACTCCGAATGGCTCCCAATGATTTGCAAGTCAAGATTGCATTGGCTCAGGTTTTTTATGAATTAGGAAAAATATCAACAGGTTTAGTCTTGGTAGAAGAATTAGTTGACTTGGAAAGACCTCCCGCACAAGCCTATTTGATTTTAGCCAAACTACTTTTAAAAACTAATGATGCAGAAGGTGCAAAAGATGCTTACGAAAAAGCAACTATCATCGACTCAAGTTTAAAAGATACTTTCCTCGAATCTGAAATCAACATGAAAGTTCAGGAAGGTACAACGCCTGAACCTGAAAAAATAAAACTTGGCGGACCAGACGAAGAAAATTTTGATGACGACGATAGTTATGTAGATATCGAGCGACCTAAAACCTCATTCGAAGATGTGGGAGGTATGGAAAAATTAAAAGAAGAGATTCGAATGAAAATTATCCATCCACTTGAGCATCCTGAAATTTACAAAGCTTATGGTAAAAAAATCGGTGGAGGGATTTTAATGTATGGTCCTCCTGGTTGTGGAAAAACACATTTAGCTCGCGCAACTGCGGGTGAAATTAATGCAAATTTCATTGCCGTAGGTATTAGTGATATTTTAGATATGTACATCGGCCAGAGTGAAAGAAATTTACATGCGATTTTTGAAAAAGCTCGAAAATTAAAACCTTGTGTTTTATTTTTTGACGAAGTAGATGCACTTGGAGCGAACAGAACGGACATGAGAAATAGTGCTGGCAAACATGTTATCAATCAATTTTTGGCAGAGATGGATGGTGTGCAATATGACAATGATGGTATTCTGGTTTTGGCTGCGACGAATGCACCTTGGCACTTAGATCCTGCGTTTAGAAGACCTGGAAGATTTGATCGAATTATTTTTGTTCCACCCCCAGATGATGTTGCAAAAAAAGCTATTTTAGAAATAAAACTAAAAGAAAAACCAACAGAAAAAATTGATTATCAAAGAGTTATCAATAAAGCAAAAGATTTTTCAGGTGCTGATTTGGAAGCCGTAATTGATATTGCTATTGAGTCAAAATTGGAAGAAGCGATGAAGAGTGGAATCCCTACTCCACTCTCTACGAAGGACTTGGAAGTAGGTGTGAAAAAACATCGGGCGACTACAAAGGAGTGGTTTAATACCGCGAAAAATTATGCATTGTTTGCAAATGATTCGGGACTTTATGATGATATTCTGAAGTTTATGAATCTTTGATTACGAATGAAGGGAGCAAAAAAAAGAGCGATGAATATTCACCGCTCTTTTTTTTTGCTCCCTTGATTTGTTTTAAACGAGGGAGTTATCATACGCCATTTTTATCAAGGCAGCAGTATTTGAAACTTGTAATTTTCGCATAATGTTTTTTCTATGCACACTTACTGTTTGATCGCTGATAAATAATTTTTTAGCAATTTCTTTATTAGACATCGCTAGAGTGATCAGTCTTAATATTTCAATTTCACGTTTAGTCAAATTATATTTTTTGACAAATTTATCATCAAACTTACTTGGCAATGCTGCTCTTTCATCCTCAGGCATGATGTGTATTTTTACTCCATCGCCAAAAAATCTACCTCCATCAATAATCTCGTCTATCGCTTCAAGTAACTCTAACTTTCCAGTACTTTTCAAAATATAACCATCCACACCTTCATTAAATGCAGTTCGCACCAATTTCACTTCATCATACATCGTCAATGCCAAAACTTGCATCGATTTATATTTCTTTTTTACAATTGAAAGCATATTCAAACCATCACCTTCAGGCATATTCAAATCTAAAAGAAGCAAATCAGGTTGAACTTCTTTCAATAATTCTAACAAATCCTTTCCAGAATGCGCTTCTCCAAGAATCTCAAAATTAAAATTATTGGCTCTGTTTAGAATGGTTTTTATACCTTCTATAAACAATTGGTGATCGTCGGCTATAACTATTCGAACTGTATCCATATCAAGTTTTTTAATAAAATTATTTTCAAAAAAATAATTTTATTCTCTTTGTTTTTTTAGGATTCTTCTATAAAAAACCCTGCTCAGCTTTATGCTTTTGGAATTTTATTATAAAAAAATATAAATTATTAATATTCTATATTTTTAATACAAATCCAATGCCAATGCCTGAAAGGAAAGAGCTTTCATTAAAAGTTGTTTAAATAGTGATAGGTTGTTTTGAAAAAAATCCGAATTGGATTTTCTCTAAGTATTTAATTTTTTGGGGTAAAAGAAAAAATTCCCTTTTTCTTTTTTAGGAAAAAAGATTTCCAAGATGGGTTAAGCAACGATCTTATTTTAAATTATTTTTTCCGTTTTTAACCGTTTAGAAAATAGACTTAAAAATAAAACCTGGGAAAGTTATTTCTTTAAGTGCTTTATTTCGAATGCTTCTATTGATTAAATTAATACATACGATGGTCATAAAGGTAAATAAAACATCTGCATATCCAATAGGAAAAAATAATATTTGTAAAAGCGACACATTATTTTTTCACATATGAATCTGAATCAAATATTTCTGCTGTGCTATTTTGATGTTGCGCATAATTGAAACCAGGATGAATACAATAAGCTCCTACTTCCCCTTTTTTATTCATCGCTAAATATCCAATTTGAAAATCTTGGTAATTATGCTTTTTCACAATTCTCATCACCGCTTCTTCACAAGCTTCTTGTGGAGTTCGACCTTGTCGCATCAGTTCCACCACCAAAAATGAACCTAGAGTTTTTAAAACAAATTCGCCCATTCCAGTTGCTGTTGCTGCTCCAACTTCATTATCTACAAAAAGCCCTGCACCAATAATTGGAGAGTCTCCTACCCGTCCATGCATTTTGTATGCAAGTCCGCTGGTAGTACATGCGCCTGACAAATCTCCATTTTTATCTAAAGCCAACATACCGATTGTATCGTGATTTTCGATATTGATTATCGGTTCATATTTTTTTTCTTTGAGCCATTCTTGCCATTGCTTTGTAGATTCTTCTGTCATCAGATTCTCTTTTTCAAAACCTTCAGAAAGTGCAAATTCTAAAGCTCCTTGTCCTCCTAAAATTACGTGAGGAGTTTTATCCATCACTTTCCTAGCTACTGAGATTGGATGTTTTATATTTTGTAGAAAACAAACTGAACCACAATTTCCAGTTTCATCCATAATACAGGCATCTAAAGTTACTTTACCATCTCGATCAGGACGACCACCATAGCCTACTGACATATCTGAGGGATCTGCTTCTGGAACTCGAACACCTTGCTCTACTGCATCGATAGCTTTTCCTCCTTGTTCTATAACTTTCCAAGCCGCTTCGGTTGCTTTAATATTAGGCTTCCAAGTAGCAATAACTTTCGGAGTAAATATTCCATCCTCAGGAACTGAGGTTTGATTTTCTTTTGCATTACATGAACTTCCAAGTGCGAGAGACATTGAGCCTAAAGCAGAACGAGACAAAAACTTTCTTCTAGAAAACATAAAGTAGGATTTATTTATTTTTTTGCTAATGTAATTAAACAATATCATCATTTGAAAACAACTACTTACTTTCTTTTCCAAAAAACATAAATAGGTATTGAAGTTGTTTATTTTTGCAAAAAAAACTATGCAATTAGTATCCTATATTATTTTTAGAGTTATGGTCTTTCTTTTTTCGATTATACCATTTTGGTTGTTGTATCGATTATCTGATGGATTACGATTTCTATTTTTGAAAGTAATAAAATATCGCATCAAGGTGGTAAAAGATAATTTAGAACATTCTTTCCCTGAAAAAAGTGAGGATGAAATCAACTCTTTAATCGAAAAATCTTATCGAAACCTTTGTGATATTTTGCTCGAAGGAATTAAAGGTATGTCAATGAGTGATGCTGAAATTTTGAAACGATATAAATTTACCAATCCTGAAGTAGCTGATGCATATTATGACAAAGGACAAAATATAGTCGGGATGGCAAGCCATTATGGAAATTGGGAATGGGCTGTTCAAGGAATCAGCTTACAATTAAAATGCATTACTGTCGGAGTTGTCGCTCGAATCAAAAACAAATATCTCGATCGATATGTTCAAAAATATAGAACTCATGAAAATGTGATGGTTCTCTATCCCGATAAAGCAAATGAAGTTATCGCTAACTGGGACAAACGACCTGCACTTTTCGTTTACATTGCAGATCAGAGTCCTTCCAAAAGTTCAGCAAAAAAAGCAGATTGGATTCAATTTTTAAATCAAAAAACAGCTTGCCTTTGGGGAGGAGATCGAATGGCTCGACGCATGGATTATCCTGTTCTAAATATGGCAATTAATCGAGTAAAAAGAGGATATTATGAAGTGCAATTCGAAAAGATAACTGATACACCAAGAGAGACTTCTGAAGGAGAAATTACAGAAGCTTATATGCGTAGATTAGAGCAGCAAATTTTAGCAAAACCGCAAGATTGGCTTTGGTCACACAAACGATGGAAACTTACTCGATAGACTTAACAATTTGAATACCAACACTTTACCGTATAAAAAAACAATAAATGAAAGACAATATTTTGAATTACTTTTTCCAAGTATCAACACCTGTTGTCATATTTGTTGCAACAATAATCGTTGCTTTTATTTTCAGGAAATTATATAATAATTTCATTAATCATTCCTCTAGAATAATGCATAATGACCCTACTAATTACAAATTTGTAGGACATTCCATGAGTGCTATTATTTACTTAGTCGGATTTGGTTGGGCGATTTATGAAGTTCCTCAAATGAGGCAAGTTGCCAATTCATTATTAGCAGGTGCAGGGATCTTGGCCGTTGCTGCAGGTTTCGCTTCACAACATGCTTTAAGTAATATTATTAGTGGTTTATTTATTGTCATCTTCAAACCATTCAGAGTGAATGATCGATTACTAATTAGGGATACAATGCAAGGATTCGTAGAAGATATCACCCTGCGTCATACTGTTATCCGAGACTTTGAAAATAGAAGAATCATTATTCCAAACACCGTAATTAGTGATGAAATCCTCATCAATTTTGACTTTAGCAATGATAAAATTGTGCGCCCAATAGACTTAAATGTTGCCATGAATTCTAACATTGATTTAATCAGAACAATTATTCAAGAAGAAGTTGCTAAACATCCTCTTTTTCTAGACAATAGAACTTCAGAAGATATCGAAATGGGGAAACCTAAAGTTCCTGTCCGAGTAATTGGATTTACAACCATTGGAATAACCATTAGAACATGGACTTGGGCAATAGATGCAGGACAAGCCTACGAACTAGCTTGTGATGTCATGGAAAGTATCAAAAATAGATTTGACGAACAAAATGTAGAAATGGCTCTTGCTAATAAAAATTTCACCTATTTGAAAAAAATATAAAACAATTAAGGAATATTTTTTGAACTCCATTACTTTTTCCGAAATGACCGTCAAATAGATGAATCATTTGAATTTATATACTAAACTCATTTTAGCCTATTTTTTCCAAAAAAAAATGAACTTATATTTGTACAAGTAATTTTATATAAAAACCGTTATTAACTAGATCATCCTATCCTATTTACAAAAAACAATTTTCAAATTTCAAAAATGTTAAACATGAAAAAATTTATTGGACTCTTTCTTTTCGTATTTTTAGTTGCAGGAATGCAAAATGTATCTGCTCAAAAAGAACTTAAAGAAGGTAGCATTACTATTGGTATTACCGATTTGCAAGTTGACGATCCATCTGCTGCACCTCAGCTACAAATGATCAAAACTGCGACAATGAATATCGCTTTTACCAAAGATCAATCATTAATTACTGGAGATGTGATGGGAGGAATGATGAAAATGCGAATGTTATTCAAAACTGACCCAAAAGATATGTTGATGTTAATCGATGCAATGGGAAATAAAATGATGACAGAATTAAAAGCAAATGACTTTGCAGAATTTGAGAAAAAAGCTAAAGAAGCACAAGAGAAATCTAAGGATTCAGATGAAGAATTTGACTACGATGTAACTTATGACAAAAAGGATAAGAAAAATATCTCAGGTTACGATTGCTACAAAGCTAATATCATCATCAATAACAAAGAAGCTAAAGAAAATAACCTTAAAATTTCTGCTTATGTTACTAGTGCAATCAAATACCCACAATCAATGATGGACAGCATGAAATCTTCTGGAGCTCCTGAATTGAAATTAACAGAAATGCCATTGGAAATCACAATATCAGGTGGTGAAAAAGGAAAAGGTGGTTCAATCACTTTCGCAGCTACAAAAATTGAAAAGACTGTGGATAAAAGTGTTTTTAAATTGGATACAACTGGCTACGAAAAAATGGACATGAATGAACTTCAGAAAATGGGTGGTGGAATGTAATTCCAATCCGTTTTCTTTATAAAAAAGATCCTGCTTTTAGAGAATTCTGGAAGCAGGATCTTTTTTTATGCCAAGTTGAAAATCAAATCTACTAAAGAAACAAGGTAGATAAAACGTATAGTTAATAAAAAAACATCAAAAATCACCAACGATTCCTCTAACTCCTTGCGTTTAATAGAGCAGAAAAACATTCATTTTTTAGATAAAAAATTGTAATTTTGCGCACTTATGAAAATAAAGTTAATTTTTCCCATTTTATTGGCCGTCGGATTTATATTTTTCAGTTCATGTAAAAGTGATTTTGAAAAATTACGAGCAGGAGGAGATGTAGATTTAATCTACAAAAAAGCCTTTGAATATTATGAAACTGAAGAATACCTGAAAGCTCAAAATCTTTTCGAGCTTATCATCAATAATTTGAGAGGAAAAGTAGAAGCAGAAAAAGTATATTTTTACTATTCCAATACACATTTTTATTTAAATAGATTCGTATTGGCATCTTATTATTATAAAAATTTTACGACCACTTTCCCAAATAGTACGTATAGAGAAGAAGCTGAATTTATGATTGGCTTTTCCAATTATCAACTTTCACCAAGTTACCGATTGGATCAAACCTATTCAGCAAAAGCAATTGAGCAGTTTCAATTATTTGTAAATACTTATCCGACCAGCGAACGAGTCGCTGAATGTAATAAATTGATTGACGTTATGCGTCGAAAGATGGAGAAAAAGGCATTTGCTGAAGGAGAATTATACTACGATCTTAGACAATATCAAGCAGCTACAACTTCGTTTGAAAACTTGTTAAAAGATTTTCCCGAATCTCCAGATGCAGAAAGAGTGAGATTTTTGATTTTGAAAGGAAATTACTTGTTGGCTCAAAATAGTATTTTTAGCAAACAAGCAGAACGATATAATAGTACATTGAAATATTATAAGAAATTTGTTGGCAAATATTCAGCAAGTAAATACAGAAAAGAGGCGGATTCGATTTTTAAAAACACTACTAAAAAATTAAAACAATTAGAAAATGACAGATATCAAATCCAAAGTTCAAGGTCTTGAAGCTAATATTCAAGCGCGTTCTATCAAAGATTTCATCGGTGAAGCTGACAACATTTACGAAGCATTAAATGTTATTAGCAAAAGAGCATCACGTGTAGCCGTTGATTTAAAGTTGGAATTGACTAGCAAATTAGATGAATTTGCAGTTAACTCTGATACAATCGAAGAGATTCACGAAAATAAAGAACAGATCGAGATTTCTAAATTCTATGAGCGGTTGCCAAACCCAGTTTTAATTGCTGCAGAAGAATTTGCAAATGGAGAAATTTCTTATCGTTATAAAGAAGGTGGCGAGAAAAAAACCTTTTAAAATTAACGATGAATATTAAATGAAGAATGATGAATTTCCTATGTGGTCATTCATCATTTTTCATTTATAGGTAAAGAGTAATCCTCCCGTTTACGGGAATGGTTTTACAAAAAATAATTTTTCCTTATTTATATCTTATGGTCGGAAAAAAAATCATCCTTGGCATTTCAGGTAGTATTGCAGCTTATAAAGCAGCATTTCTTACTCGCCTATTGATTAAGTTAGGTGCTGAAGTTCAAATTTTGATGACTGAAGCTGCCACTCAATTTATTACTCCACTTACACTTTCTACCCTTTCCAAAAGACCAGTTCATACTCAAGTTAGTTCAGAGGAAAGTTGGAATAATCATGTCGAATTAGGGCTTTGGGCTGATGCCATGATTATTGCTCCTACGACTGCTACAACTTTGGCAAAGCTGGCAAATGGAATTGCTGATAATGTTATTGTTGCAACTTATTTATCTGCAAGATGCCCTGTGTTTTTTGCGCCAGCTATGGATTTGGATATGTGGTTACATCCTTCAACAGTTAGCAATGTGCAAAAATTACAATCTTATGGAAATCAATTAATAGATGTAGCTCATGGAGAATTGGCAAGTGGATTGGTAGGAAATGGAAGAATGGCTGAACCTGAGTTTATCGTTGAAACTTTGGAGAAGTATTTTTCTCAAAAAGAAGATCTAGCAGGAAAAAGAGCACTTATTACAGCTGGCCCAACCTACGAACCGATTGATCCAGTTCGATTTATTGGAAATAGATCAAGTGGAAAAATGGGAGTTGCGCTAGCTAAGGAATTGGCAGAAAGAGGTGCCAAAGTCAAATTGATTTTAGGTCCATCTTCTCTAAAAATTCAGCATCCAAACATCGAAACTATTCGAGTGACCAATGCCCAATCAATGTACGAAGCAGCTCAAAGTCGCTTTAAAAAAAGCGATATCTCAATTTTAGCAGCAGCTGTCGCCGATTATCGCCCCGTAAATGTGGCAGATAAAAAAATTAAGAAAAAAGACAAAACACTAACCATTGAGTTAGAAACAACAACAGACATTGCTGCAACTCTTGGCGAACAAAAAAGAAATAATCAATTACTTATAGGTTTTGCTTTGGAAACTAACAATGAAATCGAAAACGCCAAAGGAAAATTAGAGCGAAAAAACTTCGACTTTATCGTTTTAAACTCGTTACAAGATAAAGGTGCTGGCTTCGCGGTTGATACCAACAAAATTACAATCCTTCGAAAAGACAATAAGATGAAGGATTTTGAGTTAAAATCTAAGACAAAAGTGGCAATTGATATTGTAGATGAGATTGTCTCAATGATGGAATAAAATTCTTTTAAATTTAGTCCTTCCAGATTTTGAAAATCTGGAAGGACTCATATGCTAAAATAACTTAAAATGAAAAAATTTCTCCTTATAGCTTTCGCTATTTTTTTCAACCAATTTTCTCATGCTCAAGAATTACTTTTTGATGTAACGATTAATACTCCAAAAATTCAGAATGTGGATCCTAAAGTTTTCAAAGACATGGAAACAAGCATCCAAGAATTTTTGAATAATCGAAAATGGACGGAAGATGTTTATGATCAAGAGGAAAGAATCAAGTGTCAAATTCAATTGACTATTGAAGAAGAAATTTCTCAGACTTCCTTTAGAGCGAACTTAGCGATTCAATCAACTCGTCCAATTTTCGGAAGTACTGAAGAAACACCCCTGTTGAATCATGTAGATAAAGATGTGGTTTTTAATTATGAGCCATTTCAACCAATTGTTTTTAGTAAAAATTTATTTCAAGATAACTTAAGTGCACTATTGGGATATTATGTGAATTTAATTTTGGGAATGGATTATGACTCATTTTCACCTCTTGGTGGAGATCCATATTTCAGAATTTGTCAAGATATTATTCAGAGTGTTCCTCAAAATGCAGCTTCTGCTTTTCCAGGTTGGAGACAAATTGATGGTAATAGGAATCGATATTGGATCATCGAAAATTTGACCAGTCCTCGAATTAGAGATTATCGTATGTCGATGTACAAATATCATCGAGAAGGGTTAGACAATATGCACTTAGATCCGACTACTGCTCGAGCAACAGTAATGGAAGCAATCGCTACCATGAAAGATGTGAATCGAAATTACCCAGCTTCTATGATTATGCAAATGTTTGCTAATAGTAAGAGAGATGAACTCATCGAAATATTCAAGCAAGGAACTAAATTAGAAAAAGATGATTTTCACAAAATCATGGTTCGAATAGATGCTTCTAATGCAAACGAATATAGACGAATTGGAAAGTAATTTTTTTTAACGGTGAATGGTTAACTGTTAACCATTCACCGTTAAATACTAACAGCCAACCTCAATGCTTCGCAAACTCCTCCGCTACCTACAACCTTACCGCCGCAACGTCATTCTCAACATCATTTGCAACGTCCTTATGGCATTGTTTACGATTGTCAGTATTCCTGCGATTATTCCATTTTTACAAATACTTTTTGATATCGAAGCACCTATCATGCAGGAGCCAGAATTGACTTGGAGTGCAGGAAGTTTAATTGAATATTCTAAATATTGGTTTAGTAATTTGATGCACACAGAAAGTAAAGATGTTGCGCTTGCTTACATTTGTATTTTCATTGTTTTACTTTTTTTACTCAAAAATATATTCAGATACCTTTCCTTATTTTTTATGGCTCCAGTTCGAAATGGAATTGTTCGTGATGTACGTCAACAGCTTTTTTCCAAAATGATGGCCTTGCCTCTCTCCTATTTTTCAGAAGAAAAAAAAGGAGATTTGATGTCAAGAATCACAACTGATGTGATGGAAATTGAGTGGAGTATTTTGAATGTTTTGGAAGCATTTTTTCGAGAGCCATTAATAATGTTTGGGTGTTTGGGACTCATGATCTATTTGAGTCCAGCCTTGACAATGTTCGTTTTTGTACTCATCATTTTTACTGCAATCATTATCGGAGGAATTGGAAAAACTTTAAAAAAGAAATCTTCAACCGTTCAAGAAAAACTAGGGAATTTAGTTTCAATTGTCGAAGAAGGACTTTCTGGATTAAGAATAATTAAAGGGTTTAATGCAGAGAATTATCAAGAAGGAAAATTCCAAAAAGAAAATGATGATTATAAAAGAACCTTGACTCACCTGCTGTGGCGAAGAGACTTATCTTCTCCTTTGACTGAATTTTTAGGGATTGCAGTTGTAGCGATTTTATTATGGTATGGTTCAAGACAAGTATTTAGTGGAGCACTTGGAGCAGAAAGTTTCTTTGCTTTTTTGATGGCATTTTACTATGTAATTGATCCTGCCAAATCTTTTTCAAAAGCATATTATAATTTTCAAAAAGGTGCTGCAGCTGTCGATCGAGTAGATCATATTTTAAATGCTGAAGAAACTATAAAAGAAAAAAAAGACGCTTTACCAATTCAGCAATTCAATCATTCTATTGAATATCGAGACATTAACTTCTTTTATCAGGAAGATGAAAAAAAGATTTTAGATCATGTTGATTTAAAAATTCCGAAAGGAAAAATCATTGCACTCGTTGGAGCCTCAGGTGCGGGAAAAAGTACTTTAGTAGATTTGCTTCCGAGATTTTATGACGTGAGTTCTGGAGGGATTTTTATCGATGGCAAAAACATCAAGGATTTAAAAATAAAAGATCTTCGACATTTGATGGGAATCGTTTCGCAAGAAGCAATTTTATTCAATGATACCATTTATAATAATATCGTTTTTGGATTAAAAAATATCTCGAAAGAACAAGTCATTGAAGCAGCCAAGATCGCCAATGCCCATGATTTTATTTTAAAAACTGAAAACGGTTACGAAACTAATATTGGCGATAGAGGCAACAAACTCAGCGGTGGCCAACGTCAACGAATCACTATTGCACGAGCTGTTTTAAAAAATCCACCTATCCTAATTTTAGATGAAGCTACTTCCGCTCTCGATTCAGAGTCTGAAAAACTAGTTCAACAATCTCTAACTCATTTGATGAAAAATCGAACTTCGATTGTGATCGCTCACCGCCTTTCGACTATCCAACATGCTGATGAAATCATCGTCATGCAAGATGGAAAAATCATTGAAAGAGGGCGACATAAAATTCTTTTAGAGAAAAAAGGCGCTTACCAAAAACTAGTTGAATTACAGACATTTTAACCATTTCCTCAATAAAATCTTAGGTTTACATATTAAGACTTTTTTTATTTTAAATAAAGAGTAGTCACACTTTCCCTTTCATCAACAAAATTCCCCTCCAAGTTGGTATATGCTTTGCATGTCTAAAAAGCAAACTTAAGAATTTCAAATTCACTTTAATATGGAAGCCAACAATCATCAAAAAAAGACTGTAAAACAACAATTGCTTTTGTTAGCAATGGTTTGTTTTCTAAGCCTCGTAGGGAGCAGTTCGATGCTTGCGTTTGGCAATGATAATAACGGAGGAGATCCAAAGTCTTCAGCACCAGGACTCTCCAATCATAAAAAAAATCAATATAAAAAGGATGCCACTCGATTAGCATTACGTCAACTCGTAGACGGAAATGGTTTCGAAAATTTAGATGCAGAGGTGCCTAAGGAAATGGTGGAATCTATCTATTCAAGTTTGATTGCAATACACACAAGTGGTTTACCAGAAGCGAAAATTGTAACTACTCAACATAAGTTACATACTTTTCCAACACCAACAGTTGATCGATTGGTAGTGATTTATAAAAGAGATGCAACTTGGGCTATTCCTCTTAGATTAGGTGATGATGTGACTGACAATGATAAAATCAATGAATTAAGTGAAAAATTTAAATTAAAAATAGATCGACATGTAGAATGGGATGAAGAACATTTTTCATTCAATATGCGTGCGGAAGAATCAATAAACATTGCTCCTTTAGCAAAAGATTTATCAACTGTAGAAAGTGTAACACTAGTTGATATGATGGAACCAAATGGCGATGGAAATGATATAGAAGTAAAAAAATTACCCAATGGTTGGGAAATTAATTACATCATCAAATTTGATGGATGTATCTCAGGATGCAAGAAAAGGCATACTTGGAGCTTCGAAGTAATTAATGGAAAGGTAAATTTTAAAGGAGAAAGTGGAGACGAATTACCTAAATGGATGAGGTAAATTTTGTAGGTATTTTTAATAATGATTTTTAAAAGAAAAAGTCATTAAGGCCTGTAACCTAAATTTTGAAATAGCGTTTTAAATATATCTTCCTAATTAATTTTAGGGTGAGTGTTTGTTCATAGTTTTTGTTTTTTGTTTTGTCCCCTCGAAACATCGAGGGGATTTTTTTATTTTAAAAACTACCCTAAACATGGTACTTTTGGCATCCAATTTGCAATATAGGTATTAGAGTCAGCAATCAACATTTACTCTCATAATTAATTGATAATCAACACTTTACCCCTTTCTAATTTAGTTCTATTTTAAAAAAGCATAAATTTAATAACAATGCTTTTACAAAAAAACTAAATTGAATTTTTCCCTCTTTCATTTTTTATAAAGATATTTTTCAAAAACCTAATTAGTGATTTCTGAAAAATAAATATTGGAAAACAATTTATTCCAACTTCAACTCCTAACAGATTTAGACGGAGAGTGACGAGTGGCTAATGAATCCAAAAAATTAAATTTTACTACGAAGAATTATTTCCTCTTCGGTCTCAAAAAAGATAAATTAATTCCTTTGGGAATTTTAAAGATAAGTGTTTGTTCATAGTGTTTGTTTTTTGTTTTGTCCCTGTCAATGCTAATTGACAGGGTCTTTTTTTTTGCAAAAAATAAACTTAAAAAAACTTCGCTTACAGCTCACCTAACAAAGTGAAAAGGTCAAAAAACTGCAATCGCAATTTTTCAACCTTTCGAAATTTTCCAAAAAAAATAAAAGTTTTTTATCTGATAGCTGTCACGTCACCTTTGTAGATTTCGACGCGACCATCAATGAATTCAATTTCTGCAAAATAAATAAATACATTTCCTACAGTTTTTTTGTTAGCAATTTTTCCATTCCAACCTTGTGTTTCATCATTCGCCTGAAAATCGGCATTAGAAAACACTACAGTTCCCCAACGATCAAATACTTGAAGGTTTTTAATTTTTGCAACATCGTCTCCTCCGTAGATTGTGAAGATATCGTTGTTACCGTCGTTATCAGGAGAGAATGCATTTGGCACAAAAACATGTCGTGGTTTTTCTACCTGGATCGTCACATGAGCCTTGACAGAACATCCCTCCATAGTAGTGACAGTCAAAAAATATGTAGTTGTTTGTGTTGGTAAAACAGTTGGAGTCATACAGTCTGTGCAAGAAAGCGATTCGTCAGCTTCCCAAGTGAATTTAGCGTTAGTGTAATTAGTTACAACTTGAAGTCGATATTCATCTCCCAACTCAATAGTTGTTGGTTCCAAAATTTCAACCAAAATAGGAGACTCAGCCTCAATGTAAACTTCTTCAGAAACTGTGCATCCATAAACATCAGTTACTTCGACATAATATAAACCTGCAGGAAGGTTTTTCACCTCATCAGAGTGAGCAATAGTTTCATCATTAGCATTTTTCCAAACATAAGAATAAGATGTGCTTGGATCATTCATAGTAACTTTTGCAGTTCCTCCTAAGTTAGCGCAGTTGATGTGAGTCGCTTCTAAGTCATCAATTTCCGGAGTAGCAATATAAGGAATATTGATTTCGAGTTCAGCAGAGCAACCATTCACATCTGATACGACAACTGAATAGTCGCCAGCGGAAAGATTATTAAGTGTGTTCGTGTTTGTAGTGTTGTTGTCCCAATTAAAAGTGTATGGACCAAATCCTCCAGTCGCTTGAAGTTCAATTATACCATTAGAATTATCGCAAGTTTCAGGCTGAACTTCCATCAACTCAACTAAAAGATTTCCAAGAGTAATTTCGATTTCATTTGAACTCGCAGTCAATGCTCCTGAGCAAGTGTTAGTCGCTGTAACTGTACAGCTAATTGTTTGTTCTGTAGTAAAAATAGTGTTAAAAGTGTTTGTAGTGTTTCCTGTTATTGTCCCGTCTACCAACCATTGATATTGTGGGTTAGAGCCTAGGTTATCGCCTGTAGCTGTAAAAGTTATTGAGCTACCTGAGCAAACTGAAGTTGCGTCAGAAGAAATTGTGATGGTTGGACTTTGAATCGTAATAACTTCGATTTGGATCGGTGCGCTAGTTAATGTGTTTGTAGTTACGCACGTTTCAGAAGTTACTGCTTGGCAAGTTACGGTTTGCCCGTTAATTAAGTTGTTTGTTGTAAAAGTGGTGTTGATTAAGCCGGTTGTCGTTCCATCAATGAACCATTCATATTGAGCAGAAGAACCAAGGTTAGTTCCGATTGCAGAGAAGGTAACTGCTTCGCCATAACAAATGTTCGTTTGGTCAGCTTGAACATTTAATTCAGGAGTTACAGGTGAGGTTACATTGACAGAAATTGAATTTGAAGTAGCTGTAGGAGTGTTTGCACAAACATCGCTACTAGTAACTATACAAGTTACCGTTTGTGCATCAGAGAGA
Organism: uncultured Saprospiraceae bacterium; assembly: GCA_905480595.1. Lineage (GTDB taxonomy): Bacteria > Bacteroidota > Bacteroidia > Chitinophagales > Saprospiraceae > CAJQQY01. Next base: position 23,850 of record CAJQQY010000139.1, read on the forward strand.
TTTGAAGTGCTAAAAGTTGAAGTGTTTGATCCTACATTTAATCCATCGATCATCCATTGAAAAGTTGGATTAGCTCCTACCTGAGTTGTGTTTGTTGAAAATGTGATTGCTTCACCAGCGCATATATTGGAAAAGTCAGATATAATTGAAATCGTAGGTGTGGTAAAAGCATTGACAGTAAAGGTAAGGTCATTAGATGATACTTGGCTGATACCGTTGCAAAAATCGCCATAGTTAAGAAAGCAAAGTAATACATCTCCATCGTTCAAAGTGTTAATTGAAATTGTAGTGTTTGTTGCACCAGGGATAACCTGGTTGTTCAATGTCCATTGGTAAGAGACATTCGTTAATCCTTGAAGTCCAGTAGCCAAGGCCATGGCAGTTACTGTCTCAATAGAGCAGATAGTTGTGTTTGTAGTAGTGATGTCAAGTGTTGGTGTGTTTGTTAAAGGATAGATAATAATTACTTCTAATGGCGGAGTCGACACCATTTGAGTAGCACAATAATCTGTAAAAGTAATTTCGCAATTAACTACATCACCATCATTAAATAGAGCGGTGTAGCTTGCATCTGTAGCTCCTGGAATTGGGTTTCCATTAACTAGCCATTGGAATTCAACAGTAGCAGTTGTTGCTCCAATGTTAGCCGTGAATGTTACTGGATCATTTTCACAAGGCTCCTCGTTTGATACGCTAACAAAAATAGAAGGGATTACTAACGAACCTGTATTCGCTAAGTATTGAATAATGTTTTGAGTCAACTCAGGTGAGTAATCGAGTCGAATCCAATCTTGATCAGAAGTGGTTACTATTTTTCCGTGAGAAGGATTTGTTGAGCAAAAAGTAAAACCGTAGTATTTGTCATTCTTTTCTAAAAAAGGAGTAATGTTAGCTCCACCCTCTCCGTACACCCCATACCAAAAGTGGTCGATCATAGTCACAGGTGAATCTCCTTCAGCTAATTCTCCAAGAATATTCATTGGAACTAAATTTCCATTCGATTCTCCAATCCAACTAAATGTTTCTCCTAATTGATTTACTACATATTCAAATGCTTCGCTACCAGGTTGTGTAGCTTGGTATTCTGATTGGATATAAGCATTGCCACCTTGAGCGACAAATTGGTGAAGCACTTCTTCGCGGGTTGCTGTCAATTGAATTAAACCGTTAGAAAGAATTAAAACATCGTAACCAGATAAATTATTTACATCGTCTAAAGATGTTTGAGAAAGGATGGTAGTTGAGTGTCCTAAGGATGTAGCCATATTTGACCATTTAGCGTCCATCTGTTGAAGTGGGTGAAAGGAAGTACTTTCGATTATAGCAATGTTTGCTGAGAATGCAAAATGAGAAAGGAATATAAATACGAAAGTAAATTTAGTTACTGGGCGTGTAAAAATATTCATGGACGTTGGGACTTTTATCTGGGGGATGGTTTTTGGAAAAAAATTGTACTAGTTATTGAGGGAAAAACAAGTTTGGGGAGATGTATAAAAATTGTAAGATTCGTTGTCAAAAAATGGGGAGTAAAAATGCATGAGATTATTAACCTGAAAAATTTTGGTGGGAGTAAAAAATTGTAAGTTCGTTTCGATGATTCAAATATAGGGACATAATTAGATCGAAGTCAAGCATTTCAACTTAAATGCAATACGGTGAAATAAAGTTTTGTAACTACTCAAAAAAAAACATTATTATTTTTTTTATCCTAAAAAATCATTGACTTTATTGACTTCAAGCTTACTTTATTTTTAATAAAAAATGAAAAACTGCTATTTCTTTAAACTTTGGTGACAAAAAATAATTGATTTTCAATGCCTTTTTAGCACAATCTTTTTTGAAAAAAATTAAAACTACACCTCGCATTTTCAAAAAAATAATATGTTTTAGAACTTGTCTATTGTGACATTTACTATTTTCACTTTAGAATAATACACCATAAATCAATTGATGAAAATCATTGGTTTTTTTCCAACAATTCAAAACTTGACATGACTTTAATTGTTACCTTCGAGTGACAAATTCCCGTATTTTTTATCAAAAAAACGACTAAAGATTTTAAAAATGGATAGCAAAAAATTAGCCCATCTTCGTGAGGATTACTCCAAAAAAGAACTAGACATTTCTGATGTTTCAAAAAATCCAATCAAACAATTCCAAGTTTGGATGAAAGAAGCACTTAAAAGTGAAGTACCTGAACCAAATGCAATGACTTTGTCTACAGTCAATCCAGAAGGACTTCCTACTGGACGAATTGTTTTACTAAAGGATTTGGATAAAGATGGTTTTACTTTTTATACCAATTATGAAAGTAATAAAGGTAAGGACATGGCTAAAAACAAAAATGTCGCTTTGACTTTTGTTTGGTTAGAATTGGAAAGACAAGTTCGTATTGAAGGTATCGTTAAAAAAGTAAGTCGAAAAACTTCCAAAAAATATTTCCAAAGTCGTCCAAAGAAAAGCCAAATGGGTGCTTGGGTTTCTTCGCAAAGTGAAGTAATCAAAAATCGGAAGGTGTTGGAAAACAATATGGAAGACTTAGAAAAAAAATATAAAGATGCTGAGGTGCTTCCATGTCCTCCACATTGGGGTGGATATTTGGTACAACCAGTAGTAATTGAATTTTGGCAAGGCCGGAGAAGTCGATTGCATGATCGAATTCGGTATAAATTGACGAAGAAAGGGAAATGGAAGATGGAAAGGCTAGCACCTTAAATAGCTAACAAGTGGTGGTGTCCTTTAACTAACCTAAAAAAATAAAAAATCCAAGAGAAATTAATTCCCTTGGATTTTTTATTTTGAGCTTTTATGAGAAGTCGCTGTGCTCCTTTTTTAGGTTAGCTAAAGCACACCACCACATGGAATTTACCACAAGGTCCTAATTTACTACCACTAGCAATACTTATCAAAAGCCATCTTCAAGTTAGCTGCAATCATTTCAGCAGGTCGTCCTTCGATGTGATGACGCTCTAACATATGAACTACTTTTCCATCTTGAAATAACGCAATTGCTGGTGAAGACGGAGGATATGGTAATAAATATTCTCTCATTTTCTCCGTTGCTTCTCGATCAACGCCTGCAAAAACAGTTACTGATTGTTTAGGACTTTTTTCATTTTGCAAAGCTAATTTTGCACCTGGACGAGCCATTGCTGCAGCACATCCGCAAACTGAATTAACAACTACAAGAGCTGTTCCTTCCATATTATTTATGAATTCATCAACAGCTTCAACCGTGTGTAAACCTTGAAAACCATGGTCAGTCAAATCTTTGTGCATTGGAGCTACTAAATCTGGTGGATACATATTATTATTCTTTTTTATTGATTAAATTTTATTTCATAAACGATCTAATTAGATCTTCCAATTTGTAAATTGGCTGGCAAAAATAACGCTTTTTTATGATTATTTATGATAATCTAATTTCAAAATTCGTTCAACGTCGTGATGATAACAACTTTAATCACCTATTAGTTGTCAAAAAATAAATTCAATACAATAATCACGCATCCTTTTTCCCTTTTCTACTGTATTAAATTAGGTGGTTAAAAATCAATCTAAGTTTTCACCAAATATTTAATTAGATTTTTACTTTTACATTTCACTTTACCCTGTATTTTAAATTCAGTTATTCTTATGAAAAAAATCAATCTGATTTCCTTATTATTTATTGCAAGTTTGTTTTTGATTCAGATGAGTCAATCTTCTTGTTCCAATGACAAACTTCCTGATCCTGCAACAATAAGTAATCCTGCTTGTGATTCGATTCAAATAAGCTACGATAATCAAATCAAACCAATTATAGATAATTCATGTGCTTTTGTTGGTTGTCATAATGCA
>CAJQQY010000140.1 GCA_905480595.1 uncultured Saprospiraceae bacterium
CCAAAGCAATTGTTGTATTCGCATTTGCTACAGGATTATTTTCTAAGGTCAGCAAGTCAGGAATAGGAAGTGGGTTTGCTTGTTCTCTCGTTAAGTCTATTTCCTCAGATGAAGCAAGAGACTGGTTGGCATTCATATGAATAGGCAGCAAGACTACAAATTCTGCTCCTTTGCCCAATTCACTCTTTACATTAATTGTCCCTTCCATCAGTTCCACTAATTCTTTGACCAATGCTAACCCTACGCCTGTTCCTTCTCCTTTGCGAGTCAAAGTATTATCTGCTTGATAAAAACGGTCAAAAATAAAAGGCAACGCAGCTTCTGAAATACCTTCCCCAGTATCCTTTATTTTTATTTGAATAAAATTATTTTGTTGCGATAAGTGAAGCGTCACCTTTCCTCGGGTAGGGGTGAACTTGATGGCATTGGATAATAAATTAGAGATTACTTTTTGTAATTTAATTTCATCCACCGCCATTGTCAATTCTTCCATCTCATTATAAATCTGTAACCGGATTGATTTTCTTGCCGCTAGCGACTCAAATGATTCCCCCACATATTGAACAAATGATACCACTTCTTTTAATTGATAATTAGCTTTTAGATTAGCGCTATCTATTTTTGATAAGTCCAATAATTGGTTGATGAGCTGTAATAATTTTTGACCATTTCGATTGATTAAATCTAGTCCATTATACAACCTTTCCTTTTCTTTGGCACTAATCTTAGCTGTCCAACTTCCACTTCCCAACTGATCGGTCATCCCTAAAATAACCGTCAAAGGTGTCCGAAACTCATGCGTGATATTAGTGAAAAAACGAGTCTTTACCTTATCCATTTTTTCCAGCTTATTAGTTTGCTCTAATTTTTCAATAATGGTCTCTTGGTCTTTAAGATTTTGTTCTAAGGCTTTTTCTTTCTCTTTTTTTAACAAGTTTTTTCGATAACCAATACTCAAGGAAAAAACAGTTAATAGGAAGAGTATACCGTTATACATATATTCATTAGCTATAATATTTAAAAGAAGGGTAATATCTTCCATTCCAAATAAGCGGAAAGCATAACCAATACTTTGTCCGAAAATCAGGAATATTACAGGAGTCATTCCAATAAACCATATTGTTTTTAATAACAATGGTTGCTCCTTTGCTCTTATGGCTAACCAAAAAGAAATGATATAAAGTGGTATCTCTACGATAGAACCTACAGGTATATTTAGACCAGGGAGAAACACCTTGAATAATATACTAATCGAAATGAATGCGAAAATAGTAATCGGAATAATTTTTTTGGAATAAATAGAAGCAGCTCCATAGTTAAAATAGATTTGAGTAAATTTTAAAAAAGCTATTGGGATTATCAAAAGACTTAGGTCTTCTAAAGGATAACGGTAGATATCCCATTCAGGTAGTGGGCGGTAATTAGTAGCAAAAAAGAAATTTAAAATAAAACCAAGGATGAAAGTTGCGAAATAAAAGTGTATACGATCTTTTTCAATAAAAAATAGAAAAAGAAAAAAAACAAACTGGCTGATTAAAAAGCCTCCGTAGAACCATGTTTTAGCAGCTTCGTTAACTTGTCGTGGAAATACAGAACTAGGGTCAATATGAATTAATCTAATATGTCTGGATGGGTAGTTTGAGGGCACGTTCCAACCTTCTAATCGAATGTATATGTCAAGGGTATCAGAATCCTGTAATTCTATTTTAAAAAAATTAGCCCAAAATTTATAAGGCCGCTCGGCAAGTGGTACCCTAACCCCTGTACGTTGGTGGCTATAGTCTCCCTTATTTTTTGAAATATAAATATCTAAATAATCAAATACCTCCCTACTAACGTCATGTGCCCTGAGTATTTGTTCTCCATTAAAAATATTTGTACCAATCAGTTGCGTTTTCATCCAATATACTTTATCCTTTTTTGGTAAAATATTATATATATCGTCGTCCCATTTCCAATCCTCTTGGTGTACAAGCAAGTCTTCAAAAGTGGTCATTGAATCAGGAGGTTCTAATAATTGAATATTTCTAATTATGTTATATCTAAATGGATGGTATATGGTATGGATTTACCGATACATTCAAGGCTACTTTTTTTTATACTAGTGACGGTGGTGATACCTGGGAAAAATCCGTATCTGAAATTTATGATACATATTATATTCACAGAAGAAGGTAATGTTGTCTTTTCTCCAACTATTTAGTCTAGGAGTGACTAACACCAAATATGCGGCGGTCTACTGAAATAAGTATTTGGAAATTTAGAATGATCACAAAAAGGAACTAGTATTTCTTTATTTATTAAACACTCGCGTAACCATTGTTTAAATTAAAAACCAAAAAAATGAAAATAATCACTCATCTCAATCTCTTAACCGTGCCTTAGCACTAGGAGTATTTTTAAATTTTTTTGAATTGAAAAGACACAACTGTAAAATGATATTTCTTAGTTGACTAGGACTGTAATGCCTATGAAAACTCAAACCAATTATTTAATCAATTTTTTTAAACCTTAAAAAACAATTATTATGAAATCAATTCTAACATTTTTTGTACTCCTAATTATTGGACTTCCAATATTTTCTCAACAAACAACAGACTGGACTTCCCTCAACTTGAACGAGCCAGGAAATTTTAATAGCCGAACCATTTCAGTAGTAGATTCAAATATCATCTGGGGAGCTTTAAGAAGTAACAACTCAAATAATGAGGATATGGTTTTTTTAACCGTTGATGGGGGACAGAATTTCGATGTATTTCCTCTACCTTTTTCTAACTCTTATGCAACAATATTTGATATATACGCAATTGATGAGAATACTGCTTATACTACAAGCTTAGCATCAAATGGAACTCTGATTGAAGGGGTTCATCTTACAACGGATGGAGGACAAAATTGGGACATGATATTTAACCATGAAGAGAATGACTTTGGTGCTGTAAAGGTTCATTTCTACAATTCGTTAGACGGCTTTTTATATGGATTTAATGATGTATTCAAGGCTGCTTTTTATTATACTAGTGATGGTGGCGATACATGGGAAAAATCAGTATCAGAATTTACTGTTGATGCTCTTTATACAGAAGGGGGTAATGACGGGGGGACTGTTTTGGGCGATACTGCTTGGTGTGCATCCGTTCCCGGCAAAATATTCCGTTCGGTTGATAAAGGTATCACTTGGACTTCGCACTCGATGGGTAATTCTAATAGATTGTTCAACGATATTGCTTTCAAAAATAATAATCAGGGACTTGCTATTTCTTCCTTAAGTAGCTCTGGAGACGTTCCTAACTTAATATATAAAACTGAGGATGGAGGACTTAATTGGTCTTGGGTACCTACGGCCTTCGACTCTTTGGCAACTAATGTAGATGCCAATAACATATCTT
>CAJQQY010000141.1 GCA_905480595.1 uncultured Saprospiraceae bacterium
ATATGGAATTCAATATGGGAGATACAGATATGGTTGCGGTTTGTTCAGGAACATTGTTTGACTCTGGAGGGCCAACTGGAGCATATTCGAATAATGAAAATAATTCATTTACCATTTGTCCTTCTGATCCATACTCCTGTATTAATATAGATTTGGTGAGTGCAAATATTGAAAACAACTTTGATAATTTGACTTTTTATGCAGGGAATAGCACAGCTGCTCCTGTGTTTTTAAATATTACAGGAGGAAGTGGAGCGACTTCTTTTGGATTGGATTCTGATTGTGTAACTATTGGATTTACATCTGATGGATCTGTTACTCAGGATGGATTTGAATTGACTTGGCAATGTACAACTGATGCTTGTGATAACACTTTTATTACTTGTGCTAATCCTGAAATAATTCCAAGTTTGCCTTTTGATATGGATGGTTTAACTACTTGTGGGACTTTTAATTCGCAAGCATTTGGTCCATGCCCATTTGGATTAAATGTGTTAGGAGGAGAGGACTATATTTTCACTTATGATTCTCCAGGAGATGAATGTATTTCATTTGAGGTGGTAGGTGTAGGTGCGAATACAGGAATTTCAATTTATGATGCTTGTCCCGAAGATGCTTTTAATTGTATTGGAGCAGCATCGAGTTTAGGAAATGATACCGCTACAATTGTTTCAACTTATTTAGAATTAGCGGGTACTTATTATTTTGTAGTTGATAATGCAGCAGGATGTACTGACTTTGATATTTTCATAGATACAGCTTCTTGTCCGATTGCTCTACCACCTGCAGCAAATTGTGAGGATGCACTTTCCATAAATGGTTGTGGAAACCTTCCAGCTGTCATTCAAGTAGATCAACAAATGACTGATGAACCTGAATGTTTTATTCCGGGAGTCAATGATGGTGGTTGGGGAGGAATTGGTCAAGGCCATTTTACATGGTTTATTTTCCAAGCTCAAGTAGATGGTGATTTTGGATTTTTAGCAAGTCCAGGAAATGCCTTTGAAGCTTCAGATATTGATATTAATGTTTGGGGACCAATTGCCGAACAGGCAGATATTTGTGATTTTATGAAAAATAATCAACCTGCCAGAAGTACTTGGGCAGGAACTCAAACCACGACAGGATTAACGGATGAAAATCCATTTAATGGATCTACCGTTACTGATACCGAAGAGGGCGCAGGTGGTGATGGTTTCGTTTCTACTTTGCCCGTAATTGAAGGACAATGGTATTTAGTGTTGGTAAATGATTTTGGTGGAAGTATTCAAGGAGGGGGAATTTCAATGGATTTTTCTTCTACATCTCCAGGAGTACTTGATCCAGCTGCAGCTAATTTGACCATTTCTCAAGATGTTGCTGCATGCCCAGGTGCGCCATTTGTTTTAGAAGCATCTGGAGGATCTCTTTATAATTGGTTTCCAACAGATGGATTAAGTTGCTCAGATTGCCCTAATCCAACTGTAGTTGTAAATGGTCCGATGACCTACCAGGTTGAAGTCACAGGAGCTTGTTTTGTAGATACCTTATCTGTAGATGTGGCATTTATGGTCATTGATGCTGGGGCTGATATTACGCTGTGCGAGGGTGAAACAATGGGCTTAGGAGCTCAAAGTAATTTGGTTGATGTGACTTGGGAATGGGCTGGATTTGCCGGTTCATTAAGTTGTACCGATTGTGCAAATCCAATTCTAAATACGACAGGGATTCCTGCTGGAGATTATGAATTTATAGCTACCGCATCGACTACGGACTGTTCTGATATGGATACAGTAGTGGTTACAGTTTTAGCAGTTTCAGCACCATCATATGATATAGCTGTAAATACAATTCTATGTGAAGGTGAAAATATTGATTTAGGTGGCCTAGCAATGACAGATGTAAATTATTCTTGGACTTCGAGTGATGGATCTTTAAATTCTGACGAATCAAATCCAAATGTTTCACCAACGGAAACCACGACTTATTATCTTGAGGTAACCAATACACAATGTCCAAATCCTGTATTGGATAGTGTTACCATTTCGACAGTAGAAGCACCTAATATTCCTGCTTTAAGTGATGAAACCATCTGTGCAGGGGAGGAGGTTCTTATTTTGAATATTGTTACTGCACCAGATATTTCTTATCAATGGACGCCAATTGCAGGAGTTGGAAATCCAATTTTAGCAGATAATATTTTTACTCCAACGGAAACCACAACTTATACTTTAACTGCTACTCGTGGTGATTGTGAGGTGGAAGAGTCCTTTACTATTATTGTCAATCCAGTCCCCGTTATAACTATAGAGAATGTTACTATTTGTGAAGGAATGGAAACTATATTGACTGCTACTTCAAATGTCTCTGGAATATTTACCTGGCAGCCAAGTGGTACAACAGGAGAAACTTTTGAAACTGGGCCATTAAATCAAACTACTGAATATACTGTTTCATTTGTCGATGATAACAACTGTCCAGCTGTAGATGAAATAGTTACAGTCACCGTGGAAGATGGAGTAGAGATCACTAGTTTAATAGCTGATCCTGATGGAGTTATTGCTCAAGGAAATACAACCACGTTAACGGTAGAAACGAATCCTGGGACTGATATTAATTATTTATGGAGCACAGGAGGAACAACAAATACAGAAGTGGTAGCTCCAATAAATTTAGATGGAGAAACTTATACAATTACTGTTACAGATCAGTTTGGATGTTCTGATACTGATCAAATTAATATAGAGGTGACCGGGCCGGAATATCAAATTCCAAATGTATTTACTCCGGATGGAGATGGATTAAATGACAAGTTTGAAGTAATCCTTAACGGAGAAAATATTAAGATTATTGAATTTAAAGTATTTAATCGTTGGGGGCAAGAAGTACATGATGGAAGTGGATTAGTGGATCATGGATGGGATGGAAATATAGATGGGGAGCCAGCACCTTCTGAAGTATATGCTTATATGATTGTATTGGAATTTCCTGATGGTGAGATAATTTCTGAAAGTAAGGATGTAACTTTAATTCGATAATAAATTACAAAAAAAAGTCAGTCAAAATTAAAAACGCTAACAACTTTTTTGATTTTGATTGACATTTTTTTTGAACTTAATACTGATTAGAATGATTAGCTTTTTCGTTGCATGATTTTTTTTGGATCATGTAAAACTCATGGCGTATGTTTTCTGAAAAATTTTCTTCCAAGCCGAAGCCTAATAATTATATTTTTCTCTAATTCATTAGTATGATGTTGTACCTTTTTTATTTAGATAAGAATTTTTGTAATATTTAATTATGACAAGCCCGATAACTGTTGGCATTACCCACGGAATAACTGACCAATAGCCATTTAAATATTCACTAAAAAAACTACGACCTCCAAAAACTGCAAAAGCCGTATAACCTGCGATTCCACTAACTAACATCCCAGAAATATGCTCTTCAATCCAGCTTACATTTTTATTTTTTCCTTGATAAGAATTCAAAACATCCCGACCTGAGGATATTCCAAGTATACCAAAGATCAACATCAACACTCCAGCATTTTGTCCCTTGAGATAAATTCCATAGGCAAAAAGTAACACTCCAGCCAAGGTGATTAATGCATTAAATGCCATATGTTTTTTTTGATAACTATCACTCAGCCCTTTTTTATTTTTTAAAATAGCGATACCATACCACAAAGGATTTGCAGTAATAAGTGCCAAGAAACCTAGAAATGCAGCCATGACAAATTCCCCAATTAGTATATTTTTTATGCTTAAAAGTCCCGCAGAAATGACAACAATCCACATCAGAAAAACATAGATTTTTCCAATTAGAATATGGTTTTTACTTCCTTTTTTAAGAAAAATGGGAATCCAGAAAAGAATAATACTTGTAATTCCGCTAAAGATGTGAGTGGCTAAAAGTGCTTTTGTTATTGCTTCCATTATTTTTTTCTTCAAATGTAATTCAAGAAATAATGAGAAACAGATTTAGATGACGAATACCAGCTATTCGGGATAAATGCATCGGTTTGGGCTGAATGACAAAGGAAGATGGGACTAATTAATTTTATTTTAAGGCCGATAAGACCTTGCAGTTCGCTGAAAAGGATAACTAATATAAGGTTAATTAGGCTTTCAAGTTCAATCCATCTAATTTTCAGAAGGAAGTGGTTTATTTTATAAGTTCCTTTAAAATAGGGATATATTTTCGAGAAACGGGTATTTTAAATTCCTCCAATTTTTTCAAAGTCAATCTCAATCCTTGCGCATTCCCTTCAACATTTTCAATCAAATCGGAGTTGACGATATACGAACGATGACAACGAATTAAAACGGTGGATTGAAGTTGTACCTCCATGTTTTTTATAGTATTTCGAAGTAGTTCCTTTTGGGTTTTCCCATCTTTTTGAAAACAAACAGAAACATAATTTTGCATTGCTTCGATATAAAAAATATCGTCGATGTGAATTTGAAAGTCTTGATTTTTGTTATCAGAAAAAAGATGGACTATCTCGTGGTGGATTTCTTTTTTTGGAAAATTGGATTGAAGATCAGCCGCTTGAATTTGATGTTTTTGATTGGATCTTATTTGAGTGATAAGGCCTGAAAATACGACAGGGAACATTCCTACTGCAACAGTATATAAAATCATTGCCCAAAAATCTTCCCATCCAATGTTTTTAAAACCAGCTAAAAAAACATAGTAAGTATAATTTCCTAAACTAATAAATATTAGCAAAACTAACATGTAGAAAATCCACTTTTTGAAAGTCCAAGAAGGTTCATCCCTTTTTACATGTAAAACTTTACTTACAAAAAAATCAAAGATTAATGCTATTACAATTGTGATACCCCCGAAACCCATACATATCAAAAATACATTTCCAGAATAGGATCTCATTCCTCCAACGTTGAAGAAATACAAAAAGAAAGTAATAAATATTCCAACACCTATTACATTCAGTACATTTTCTTTAGGTGTTTCTGACTCAGGAAAAGGCTCATTTAATTTTTTTAGAAATCGCTTCAATCGTTTGTTTTTTATTTTCCATAAAAATCCAAATTACAATTTTTTCAAAAAAAGATGGTAAGCAAATGAATCTTAAATTTATTTTAAATAAAATAAATTTGGCGTAGGGGGATTTAAGAATAGATTTGTCTTAATGATGTGCTTAACAACAAATTATTAAAATTGCTAAAACTTAATTTATTTATGAAACGAAATAACATTTTAACTTTCCTTATTTTGGTGCTTTTTACCAATATAAGTTTTACCCAAATTGACACTCAAGGAAAATTTACAATCAGCGGTTATATTGAAGATGAAAAAACTGGCGAAAAATTAATTGCCGCCAATGTATTTGATGCTAAAAGTTTAGCTGGAAATACAACTAACACTTACGGTTTCTACAGTTTGACCCTTCCGAAAGATTCAGTTTATTTATCCTTTTCCTACATCGGTTACCAGACCAAGGTTATACCATTTTTTTTAGATAAAGATTTGACAATTAATATAAAACTTTCAGATGACTTAACACTTGAAGAGGTTGAGGTGGTAGGTGAACGAATTGGAAGAATTGAAGAAGAAACTCAAATGAGTCGAATCGACGTGCCTATTGAGCAAATTAAAAGAATGCCTGCTTTACTTGGTGAAGTAGATGTTTTGAAAACTTTACAATTGCTCCCAGGTGTGCAGTCGGGAGGAGAAGGACAAAGTGGCTTATATGTTCGAGGAGGAAGTCCTGATCAAAATTTAGTTCTTTTGGACGGAGTTCCTATTTATAATGTGAGCCATGTATTGGGGATTTTTTCAGTTTTCAATGCAGATGCTATTAAGAATGTAACGTTAACCAAAGGTGGTTTCCCGGCAAGATATGGAGGAAGATTGTCTTCGGTTTTGGAGATAAATATGAAAGAAGGAAATACAAAAGAGTGGCATGGTGAAGGTTCGATAGGTTTAATATCATCCAAACTTACTTTGGAAGGGCCTATTAAAACAGATAAAACTTCTATTTTAGTTTCAGCTCGCCGAACCTATGCTGATTTGATTTTTAGACCAATAATAAAAAGCGCAGCTTCTTCGGAAGGTGGACAGATCACACCAAAACTTTATTTTTATGATTTGAATGCAAAGCTTCAACATAAAATAAATGATAAGCATCGACTATTTTTGAGTGCTTACTCTGGTGCGGATGTTTTTTATAATAAATACGAAGAAGATGACGTGGTTAGTGAAGGTGGAATTGATTGGGGAAATTTGGTTAGCGCACTTCGTTGGAATTATCAAATCAATAATAAGTTGTTTTTGAATACAACGGTGACTTATAGTAATTACGATATTAATTTTTTAGCTGGATATGAAGATAAAGATGCAGCTAATAATGAGAAGTTTTCAGCTAAATATATTTCAGGAATTGAGGATGTAACTGGGAAATTGGATTTTGATTTTATTCCAACCCCTAATCATTATATTCGATTTGGGGGAAGTGCAACTCATCATACTTACCGTCCAGGAGCATTATCTTTCAAATTACAATCAGGTGATGATCAACCATTGGATACCTTGATTGGTTCTCAAAAACAAACTTCGATGGAGTATGATTTATATGTAGAGGATGATATGAAGTTTGGAAATTTTAAGGCAAACGTCGGGTTACATGCTTCAGGATTTAAAGTGAATGAAACATTTTATACTTCTTTGCAGCCACGAATTGGGATGCGATATTTACTGGATAATGGAGTAGCGTTGAAAGGAGCATTTACCACGATGACTCAGTTCGTTAATTTGTTGACTAGTGAAGCATTAAGTTTACCCTCCGATCTTTGGGTGCCAAGTACTGAAAATGTAAAACCTCAAGAATCTTGGCAGGCAGCTATCGGTGCGGCAAAAACGATTAATGATAAATTTGAAATTTCTGTAGAAGGATTTTATAAGCAAATGAAAAATGTAGTTTCTTATAAAGAAGGAGCAAGTTTTTTCACAGGTTTTGGAACTGATTGGCAGACAAAAATTACACAGGGCGATGGGGAAGCTTATGGAGCTGAATTTTTTATTCAAAAGAAAAAAGGTCGAACCACGGGTTGGATTGGATATACTTTATCTTGGAATTACCGAACATTTCCTGAAATCAATGGAGGGGAAACTTATCCTTTCAGATATGATCGAAGACATGATTTATCGATAGTTGCTTCTCACCAATTGAACGATAGAATCTCATTTTCTGGAGCATGGGTTTTTGGAACAGGAAATGCAGTTTCTCTTCCTACAGCTAGGTATTCTACTTCAGGAAATTCTGCACCATGGGGAACATGGTTTAATGATGTAGAAGTATTAGGAGATAAAAATGCTTATCGAATGTCTAATTATCACCGACTTGACTTGAGTGTAGAATTTATCAAAAAGAAAAAGAGGTTTGAGCGGAAATGGATCATCAGCGTATATAATGCTTATTGGAATAAGAATCCATATTATCTTTTTGCAGAAGAAAATTATGATTCTGCTACAGGTACTTCAAAAAGAGAATTAAAGGAAATTAGTATTCTTCCAATCATTCCATCAGTTGCTTATTCTTTTAAATTTTAATCAAAAAAACTAAAACCAAGAAGAAATGAATAATTTAAAATATTGCGTGTTTATATTGTTATTAATCAGTTTTACAAGTTGTGATGAGGATCGATTTTCCTCAACTAAAGTGATTGAGTTTCCTGATCATATTTCGAAATTGGCGGTTACGTCACATTTATCCGCTCCAGATTTTGATTCATCGAATGTGAAGTTGCCAACTGTTTTTGTTGGGAATAGTTTAGGAATCGTAGAGGACAAAGAGTATTCAATTTTTCCAGATGCATCAGTACAATTATATAAAGATGGGGATTTGCTTTACGATTTCACCTATGATGAAAATAATAATATTTACATCGGGCCAGAAGATCCTGCATTGACCCAAGGGACTTATCGGTTAGATGTTTCGGCTGATGGATTTGATGCATTGTCAACTATCCAAGTGATGCCTTCGAAAGCAAATATTATTGGAGCTACCTATGAATTTGAAAAAGTACCTTTTGACTTTGATGATGACCTGTACGACTTGATGAAAGTGAAAATCAATGATCCTGGTGACGAAGAGAATTTCTACGCTTATGATGTTTTCTTTGAAGTGAAAAGTGGATTTAACGGTGAAATTTATACCAATGATGTCTATTCAATGTCTGATGATCCTTTGGTAGAATATGGATATAATGTTGGTGAAATAATTCCAGATATTACTTTCAATGGAAATTCATATGATCTACGATTATTACAACAAAGTTCATGGGCTTTAAATGGTGGAGATGAATTAGTAGCGGTTAAAGTTGTAATTTATACTTTGACCAAAGACTATTATATATATGAAACTACTCGGAGTCTAAATTCAGATGCCCAAGGAAATCCATTTGCTGAACCAGTTTTGGTTCATAGTAATTTTGAGAATGGATTCGGAGTTTTTACGTTGAATAATGCGGTGGAGTATCGATATGAATTTTAGAAAATGAGCAGGAGTTAGAACTTGAAATTCTAACTCCTGTTTTTATGAAAACAACATTAATTTTACTTTCATAATTGTAGCAATAGAAAGAGAATCAGTTATCTCGCCGTTCATCACCATTTCGAAAGCTTCTTTGAATTGTACTTTTTTTACCATCAACTCTTCGCAAGGTTCTGGAGAAGAATTGCCAAAAGATAATTCTTGAGCTAAATAGCAAATTCCATATTCGTCAGTAACAGAATTGGAGGTGTGTATATCTAAAACCTTGGTCCATTTTTTCGCAGTAATTCCTGTTTCTTCTTGCAATTCATTTTTTGCAGCTTGCAATGGTTCTATTCCTTCGATACATCCACCTTCTGGAATCTCCCAAGAATATTTATTCAAAGTATAACGATACTGACCTACTAGCCAAGTGTAATTGTTTTCATCTAGCGGCAGGGCTCCAACGGCAATATTTTTAAAATGAACTTTTCCATAAATTCCATTTTGACCAGCAGGATTAAGTACCTTTCTATGAGTAATATTAATCCAAGGATTATCATAGACTTCTTCGACGGTTAGTGTTTCCCAAGGATTTTTTTCATTCATATTTTCTTATTTTTTATTAAAACGAAGATGGCAAGGAGAGGGTTTCATTTTATCAAAAAAGCCTTTTTATATTTTATGAAAAAAAATAAACGTGTGGCTTCCGAATATTTCTTTGGTCTTATAAAACAAACTTGGAAGATAGGCTGTTTTTATTTTTTAGAAAAATTAAAATTACCTTTGTTCTGGAATCACAAAAAGAACTTATTAATCGTTTTATTAATAACTCTTTTGAAAAAAAAACATAAAACTCACAATATTTCTTTCAAAAAAAGAATTATTAAAGTGGATTAGTCAATTTGATAATCCAAGCTTCTCAACCTAACTTCAACTATCTAACTTTCTTAAATTTTATTGATTAGACTAGAATCAAACTTTGAGTCTATTTTAGTATGGTTTTATTTTATAAAGCATTGATATTCAATGATTTATTTATAGGATTAAAACGCTAGAGTATTATTTTCTTTAGTCCAATTATTATTATAACTTTAAATAATTAAACAACCGACAGACATTTACCCCGTGATGAAAATTCAGAACCGCACTTTCCAGTTTGCCTTACAACTCACTCTTGTAA
>CAJQQY010000142.1 GCA_905480595.1 uncultured Saprospiraceae bacterium
TTGGAGTGTAATTTGGGAAATAACTTCGTCTTCCTGGATATGGATGTTCCTTTCCAAATTTCTTTTGATAAAAATTCACCCATCGTTTTGGAGCTTGTAAAGGTAAGTGCGGAATTGGTGAAGCATAATATAAAAAGAAAGGTTTTGATTTATTATCATCAATAAATTGGAGGGCTTCATTATGCATCAAAGTAGGTGCATAGTCTTTCTGTGTGTATTTTTGATAAGCTGATTCTTTTAAGGAGTCAGCGATATTTTCTAACTGAGTTCCTGGAGGAACTAAATCATTATCTAACCAAATTTTTTCTTCATTTTTCCAAAGATGTTTTGGGTAATAAGTGTGAGCTTGTCTTTGACAATTATAGCCATAGAAAAAATCAAATCCTTGTTTAGTTGGAATACCCTCAGAAAGTGGTGCACCTAACCCCCATTTACCAACCATACCTGTAGCATACCCTTTTTCTTTTAATAGTTCAGCAATTGTAATCGAATCTGAAGGCATTGGATATTGTCCCTCCAAATTGGGATCGTTTACTGCTTTTTCAAAATTCCAAACTTCACCTCTTGATCCCCACTCATCATTTCCCCTAACATAAGCATGCCCAGAATGTTGACCTGTCAAAAAAATACAACGTGAAGGAGCACAAACTGGGGAACCAGAATAATGCTGACTAAACTTCATTCCCTTTTCCGCCAATGCATCAATATTTGGAGTTTCAATTTTGGTTTGACCATAACACCCTAATTCGTTATAGCCTAAATCGTCGGCTAGAATAAAAATAATATTGGGTGGATTTGTGGTTTCCTTTGTATTGCATGAATTAAATAATGAGAAAATAATGAAAAGAAAAAGGAGGTTTTTCATATTTGTTTTTTTAGAAATGAAAGTAAGAAATTTAAATTTCCCTTTCTTGAAATGATTTAAAATATTTTTTATATCCAAAATACTTTTAAAGCATTTTTATTTGGCAAAACCGATAAATTTGTTAACTTTAATTATTCAGGTAACCAAACTAAAAAAATAAAATTATGTTGAATCAAGAAGTACGCAAAATCATGAGATCAGACCCTATCGTTGCTCATCCAAATGATACTGTGGTCAACATTTCTAAATTAATGGTAAGAGAAAAAGTACAACAAGTTCCTGTTGTTGATCAACAGGATAAACTCGTTGGGATGATTACATCCTATGATTTATGGAAAAATTCTATCAATCATGACTCTAGTCAAACTCAGTTGGTTAAAGATGTAATGAGTACAAATGTACTTGTCATTGAACCAAAAGACAAAGTAGGAACTGCTGCTGAATTATTCATTGATCGTAGATTCAAAACTTTACCGGTTGTCAATCTTGACAATAAATTAAAAGGAGTGATTACCGCATTTGATGTAATCAAACATGTTATGAAAAAAGAGTATCCTCAACCAATTTTATACAAAGAAATTTTAGAGGAAGGTGCCAAACCGATGTAAAAAATTAAAATTATTTAAAAGCCTCCTGCATTTTAGAAAATGTAGGAGGCTTTTATTTTTAAATTGTCCCATCCTAAAATAGGTTGGCACAAATATTCTTTAAAATGGAAAAGTCAAATTTCAAATCGCAAGACAAAATTAGGTGTAAATCCTAATTCCAGCTGATCGGTATATTCTAGTCGAGGCATGAAATTCGGGCGAATGTCCATAAAGAATCCACGCTTATAGATATTCGTTTGATTGTAAATATTAAAAAATGAAAGTCCAATCTTCCCTTTCCAACTACTATTATTTTTTGGATAAAAATTATACAAAATTGAAGCATCTAATTGATGACGGGCAGGCAGTCTCTCACTATTAAATTCATTGTTGATTGGATTAATAATTTCACGAGGTCCCATCATATCTTGATTGATTTGGATCATGAAGTTTTCCCTATTAGAAAACGGAGTCCCTGAAGCAATCTTCCACCCCAATGAAAATTCAAAATTTTGGTAAGTCCACAAATTGACTAAATGAAAATTATGTGGTTGATCATTTGCAGCATCAAAATTGGTATCAAAGAATGTGTCAAATTCGTGCTTAACTTTACTGTATGAATAACTTATCCAACTCGAATAATTGCCCCATCTCTTTTTCACTAAAATATCTAAACCTCTAACCTTAGCATTTCCCAAATGAAACCTTCCTGTAAACTCTTCATCAAATCCTGTTGCCAAAGAGGTCAACCCATTAATATTTTTAAAATAAGATTGAACATCAATTAACCAATTATTTTTATTAAAAACTAAGCCTATTTGAAATTGAGAAGCATCCAAAATTGGAACTTCTTTATCTCCAGCTAAAACCCAAACAGGCGTTTCAATACTTGCTTGATCTCCTTCAATTTGTTCGAGTTGACTTAAAAATTGATAATATTTTCCTGTATTAAAATTAAGTTCTAAATGTTCATTTAACTTGTACCAAACCTTTAGTCTAGGTTCAAAATATGTTTGATCTTCACTTTCTAAATAACTACTTCTAAGACCTAAATTAAAGCCTATTTTTTTATCTTTAGATGTATTGAAAGAAGCATACCCAATATGCACATTAGACTGATATTCTCTGTCTTGATTGGCTTGTTGATTGTCTTGATTTTGTTTGTTGATTTCAAAACCAACATCATAATCTATGAATTGATAACCAAATTTCAATGAGTGATTTCCTTTCGTTTTATACAAATTAGAAAAATGAATCTGCTGCTCATTTATCCTACTTTTTTTTTCTCCAAATTTATCTTTAGGCCCAGCGTTTAAACTTTCCAAACTATAATCATAATCATAGTGGTAATCCGAAACTATGGCAGTTAACTTAGAAGAAAACCTAGCATTCCATTTTCGATCCCAAGCCAAGCTCAAACCACTATTTGCTAAAAATAAACTATCCTTTTGAATTTGATTTCTAACTTCATTATTTAAATTAGATTTGAAATCATTTTCACCATAAAATCCTGCTATTGAGAATTTATCTTTTTTAGAAATCTGAAAGGAAGCTTTTAAATTGCTATCAAAAAAATAAAATTCATCATCAATATTAATTTCCTCCAAAGGTCGATTATTTGTTGGGGCTTGAAATAAAATTCCACGATGTACCCTTTGAGAAAATTCTTCAAAAGTAGGCGAACTCCAAATATCTGAAATAGCTCTCCTAGCTGAAAATATTATGGAAGCCTTGTTTTCTAAAAATGAAACTTTACCATTAACGAATGAATTTATTAAATTTGAGCCAATCCCAAATTCAGATTTTCCTTCCATTAGTTCCTCCGTTTTCAAATCAATTACTCCAGAAATTCGACCTCCATATTCTGTATCAAATCCTCCACGATAAATATTTGCACGGTCAATTATATATGGATTAAAAGCAGAAAGGTTTCCAAAATAATGAGCTGAATGATAAATAGGAATATCTTCCCATAGAATCAAATTTTGGTCAGGTGTTCCACCTCTAATACTAATACTCGAAGCTGAGCCATCAGGAGAAGAAATACCTGGCAAAAACTGGATAGTTCGCAAAACATCAGGTTCTGCTTGACCTGGTAAAGCCTTGATTTTATTGGGCTGTAGTTGTGTAACTGATCCATTGTTTTGCAAAGAAACACCATCTGTCAAGTAATCCGTTACTACAATCAAATCACCTGAAAACTCATAATATTTAAGGGCAAAAGTGTTACAAGGTTGTGGTAATAAATCTTTTACTGCAACCTTTATTTCTTGGTAACCTACATAACTTAGAACAATCGAATCTTGATCTTCCACCTCTGCCAAAAGCATAAATGAACCATCATTTGAAGTAAGTGTTCCTTGCTGATTTTTTGGAAAAGAAACATTAGCAAATGGCAAGGGTTCTAGGGTGAAATCGTCAATGATTATTCCACAAAGTACTTGAAGATTTTGATTTTTTTGATTGGAAGGGGAGGTAGAGTCCTCTCCTACGTTTTTCTTTTTTAGGATAATAAAATTGCTTTGAACTATTTCATATTCTAATTCTGTAGGTTTTAAAATTGAAGAAAGAAAAACATCAATTTTTACTTTTTGAGAAGGAGGATGAACGATAACACTTTTAATATCATCGACTTTGTAAGAAAAAAGAAAACCATAATCTGATTCCAGAATTTGAATAATTTGCTGTAGAGATGCTTCTTCTTTTTTTATCTCAATTAAGTTTTGTTGAGAAAAAAGAGTTAAGGAAAAAAAAGATAAAATAATTGTAAATATATTGTTATAAATATTCAAATTTGGAATTTATTTGATTCTACATTATGCCTTAGCAACAATTTTGATCTAATTGAATTGGAGGGCAAGCAATTGTTCCATAGCTACAATAAACGCAACAATCATTTCCTGTTGGCTTCAACACTTTTTTACAATTTTCACATTCGTAAAAATATTGGCAAGCATTTGTTGGCATTGTTTCCTCTTTCTTATGTCCACATTTAGGACAAGTTATTGTTGATTGTAAAATGGCTTCTTTATTTATTGACATCTCTTTTTTATTTTTGTATTGATAAATTCCAAATCCTAAAAACCCGATACCGATTGTCATAAAAATTCCACTAAATTTTTCCAATCCATTACTTATCCCAAATAATGTACTTCCGCCTCCAATTGAAATCAGCAAAACAGGTAACCAACAACAACTTGTTGCTACAACAAATGCTATCAAGCTTCCAATTAAAGATTTCCTGTAATTCATTTTTCTTTTGCTTCTAGTCAGGTATTCGATACCTAAGAGCCTTTTCAAGGAACTACTTTATTTTTTCAATGTGATATTCTCTCCATTTTTCTTATATGAAATAACTAAAGGAGCAAGAATAGTATTTAAAGCTATTTCCATACTTTCATCTGAAAAACTAGTGGAAATCTTAACATCAGAATCAATTTCTGATGCATCAATTTTTACATCATATTGTCTTTCCACTTCTTCCAAAACTACTGCCAAGGATACATTCTTAAACGTAAAAATTCCATTGACCCAACCAGGTTTTTCTGAAGGAGATACATTCCATTTTTCTATGTCATTAGTTTCTGTAAACCTTAAAGCATCATTGGCTATTAATTCTCCAAGGACAGTTCCTTCCTTATCCAAAACCATCACTCTCCCGCTTTGACAAGTTACATCTAAAACATCATTTCGAGAACGAACATTGAATTTAGTTCCTAAAACGGTCACCAAACCTTTAGGTGTATTGACCGTAAATTTTGATCCTTTTTTCACTTCAAAAAATGCCTCTCCTTTTAGGTTAAGAGTTCTTGAAGTTTCCCAAATTTCTTTATTGTAAGTCAATTCACTTTCTGCATTCAACACAAATTTAGAACCATCAGGCAAAACAGCTTCCGTTTTTTCGGCTGCAGTTAAATTATATTTTACCGTATTAGAATTTGGCCAAAATAACCAAGCAGCCAATAGTAAGACTGAAGCAGCAACTCCGTATTTAACCCAATTGGAAAGAAATAACCTTCTCCCCTTTTCAGATAAAGTTTTGGATTTTTCTTCTTTCAAAATTTTGGTAAGGATTTTATCTTCATCAAAAGCTGGTATTGAAAGTCCCTCTGTATTTTCATATAATTCAACTAAAGAATCATACTCAGGTCGCAGTTTAAAAACTTTCAATTCTTCTTCTGAAAGATTACCATTTACCCATTTGTGTAATTGTTCGTCATTTATCATTGTTATTATTCTTAATTAAAAGGAGGATACATTATTAAGACAATCCTACTTTTAAAAGACCTACTTTATTTTATATTTTTTGAAATTTGCCTTAAAGTATCCAAGGCTTTATACATTCTTTTTTCGACTGCCTGTTTACTAATTTCTAAAATTCCAGCAATCTCCTTATAAGTTTTTTTATCAATACGACTCATAAGAAAGACAACTCGCTGTTTTTCTGGCAAAACTGAAATGGCATTTTCCAACCGAGCTTTGAATTCTTTTTCCTCTAATAAATACTCTGGACTTTCATTGCTTCTATCGGTATGGGGCAAACTCTCAAATTTGAGCACTACTTTTTGATGATTATGATTATTAATCAGCAAATTATTGGCTGTTTTAAAAACATACCCTTTTGCACTTTCAGGAATTACTGAGGCGCAATTTTTCCAAAGTTTAGCAAAAGCCTCTTGAGCTAAATCCTCAGATAAATCATGATTTCCTGTTTTATAAAACAAGTAATTATGTAGCGATTTCGCATACTCCTTGAAGATTTTAGTAAAAGTTGATTCCTCGCAAACCGAGGTAGAATTTGACATCTTAAAATATATTTATACTTTTTTTTATTTCTAGGTAGGTCTTTTGAAAGTTGTATTGTCTTTATTTCAACTTGGATGTTGAAATTGGTTTTGATTTAAGTTGTGAAAATAACTAGAATCAATTTTTGTAAAACCAAATTTACAAAATCTAAGCAAAAACGAGTTTATTTTTTTTTTAATTAAAATTATAATATCTGGTTTATTCTACATTTTTCAAAACAAATAATATTCTAGGTGTTGAGATTTCTTTCTCTGCCTAAAGCTCTAAGGATATTATTTCGTCATTTCCCCGGTTGTCTAAAACATAATGTATTCTTTACTTAAACGATGCTCAGATTGAACTCATATTGTTTTAACCACAATCAGATTCTATTTTTTAATTTAAAAATAAAACAATATGAAACTCAATCAAATCATGATCATTACTTCAAGTCTTTTAATCTTTTCTAGTTGCCAAAAGGACAATGATAATAATACTGGTGATAATAATATAGTCGACATCAACCAAGTTGATCCTAACGGAAACGGAAATATTAATAATAATTCCATGGTCACATTAGGAAAGTTGTTATTCTGGGATCCAATACTTTCAGGTGAAAAAGATGTGGCCTGTGCAACTTGTCACCACCCAGATTTTGGTTATTCAGATGGAAGGGAATTACCTATTGGAGTTGGAGGTGAAGGCTTAGGTCCAGCTAGAATTGATGCTGTCAATGATAATATTAGTTTGGCTGGGAGAAATTCTCCAACGATTATTAATACAATATTTAATGGGATTAGTCCCAATGGAAATTTCGACCCAGCAACTGCTCCAATGTTTTGGGATAATCGAGTTAAGAGTTTAGAAACTCAAGCATTGGGTCCATTATTGTCATTTGTGGAAATGCGTGGTCATGCATTTGGTGAAGCTGTTGCTTTGGACAGTATTGTAAATCGATTACAAAATATCGGTGAGTACAATACGCTTTTTACAGATGCTTTTGGAAATAATAATTCCATCACATCATCAAATATAGGAGCTGCCATCGCAGCATTTGAAAGAACAATAATTGCTACTGATAGCCCTTTTGATCAGTTTCAAGCAGGAAATCAAAATGCACTTACACAAGCCCAAATTAGAGGCATGGATCGATTCGAAGACATTGGTTGTAATAATTGCCATAGTGGACCAATGTTTTCAGATTTTGAGATACATGTGGTTGGAGTACCAGATAATAATTTGTTGGCCAATTCAGATGAAGGAGCCAATGGTACTTATGCTTTTAGAACTCCTACTTTAAGAAATCTAGAAGAAACTGGGCCATATTTTCATAATGGAGTTGGTGGTAATTTGCAACAAACTATACAGTTTTATATAACCGCTAGAAATTTTGCTAGAGGAAATAATGGTGGTGGTCAAGGTGGTGGTGGTAATGGACAAGGGGGAGGATTAAATATCAACCCAAACGTAGATCGGAATGACATTGCAGATGATGTAAGGGACCTTCAAAACTTTAATAATAATGACATCCAAGATATAATTGCTTTTATCAAAGCATTGGATGATCCTGGATTTGATCGGACCATTCCGACAACTGTCCCAAGTGGATTGAACCCAGGCGGCAATATAGACTAATGCGTGTAATCAGGTAGAACCGCCAAATTGTTTTACGTCTTTCTAAACAAGCTCTTTATTTAACTCACGGCTTAAACAACCCTTTAATTTTTTTGAATTAAATAAAAAGGAAGTCATAATTCAATTTGGCATTTTTGATAACCAATTTTTCATTTCAGCTTTCCATTCCTCTTCATATCTATTCATAAAATCTTCATGATGAGCATTTTTAAAAAAATGTAAATGTTTTGTTACAGAATTACATTTTGAAAACAACTTCTCCGTTTCTTTTTTCTTTACACGAATTTCAGAATCACCTGCAAGAATAAACATAGGGGACTTATTCAATCCAATATAATTTTCAGGGCTCAAATCTTCTGAACTTGCTTCTACTCTCATCTCAGTAAATTTTGTCATTGGATAAAATGCAAATGATGGAATGGGATATTTATCAACTCGATTTTTTAACGCATTTGTTATATTGTCATAACAAGATTCCAACACTACAAAATCATAATTTGGATTTTCTTGAAAACTATAAACGATCGTTGCTGCACCTAAAGACATTCCATGAACGGCAATTTTTTCCATTCCGTTTTCTTTCAAAAAATCAACACAAGCCAATAAATCGTAACGCTCATTCCATCCAAAAGAAATTATATCTCCTCCACTCGAGCCTGTTGCTCTCAAGTCTGGAGTTAAAACATTAAAGCCATTTTCTACATAAAATTTAGCCCGAGAAATAACGCCTAACCTATTGCCTCCAATTCCATTTAGTAAAATGACTGCTTTTTTACTCGAATCATTTGGAATAAACCACGAGGAGACATCGACTTGATCAAAAGACTTAAAACTTTGACTCTCAACATGTTGTGAAAAATATTTTTCAGGAGAGGGAATATTGTGAGGATGAGCTCTAGTGGCAATTTTACTGCCCAACAAACTTCCGCACATCCAAAATATAAATCCAAATATTGATAATATGAATAAATTTTGTTTTGTAAAAAATTTCATTTTAGTATAGCTTTTATTTTAGTCCAATATTCTTCGAATGTAAATAGATTGTTATGATTTCCAAATTTAATGGTGGTAAATGTTGAACCCTGTTTTAAAACTGATTCTAATTTTATAGCATGATTATATGGAATTACTTCATCGTTCGTTCCATGAAAAATATGGATAGGACAATCTACTTTTTCCATTTTATCTTTATTAGAAAAATCAAATTTTAATAATGCTTTTACAGGAAATATTTTAAATCGACTCTGTGCAAGATCAGCAAAATTAGCAAAGGGAGTTTCTAGTATTAATCTCTCCGCTTTATTTTTTGAAGCTAGATCAACAGCAACACCTGTTCCTAACGATCTTCCAAAAATTGATATTTTTTGAGCATCATATTTTTCCAATAAAAAATCATACAACATTTGAGCATCTTGATTAAAACTCGCCTCACTCATCTCACCTGTACTTTTCCCAAAACCTCGAAAATCAGAAATCAAAACATCATAATCCATTTTAACAAAATCATCAGCTACTTCTCCCCAGTCATCTAATGATCCTGCATTTCCATGAAAATACAAAATAACTCCTTTTGGATTTTCTGAGAAAAAATGAAGTGCATGAATAGTAGTTTCATCATCCACTTGGAAAAATTTCTCTTCAAATTCTCCATTGAAGTGAAAAGTATGATCAACAGCTAATTTCTGTGGAAAGAAGATCAATCGTTCTTGAAAAAAATATAATAAAATACATATCAAAACATAAAGTGCCGTGAGGAAATAGAAGAAATAAAGAAGCATTTTCATATTTTAAATTTTGTCAAAAATACAAAAAATTGGCTATCTTGATTTTAGAAAATAAAGTATGAAAAAGATAAAATCACTTGCACGATATCACGAAACTAATGAATGGGTAACATTTTATAACAATATATTTACAATAGGAATTACAGATTTTGCTCAAACAGTTTTTGGGAATGTGGTTTTAATAAACCTACCTAAAGTGGGAGATATTATTGAAAAAGGTCAAGAATTGACGACAATTGAATCTGACAAGATGTCAACTGAAATAGAATCCCCCTTGAGTGGGAAAATTATCTCAATAAATCAAGACTTAATAAATCACCCATATTGGTTAAATGAATCACCATATGAAAAAGGTTGGTTAGTAAAAATGGATATATCAACCCTGTCAGAATGGGAAGATTTGATGACAGCTATTGAGTATGAAAATTATATGAGTGTTTTTTATAACAAAATATAAACGTAAAGTTCTAATCCGTTAAGTTCTCCTTTTTGAATTGATTAAGTATAATTTTCGAGTAACCAGTTGGCATCAATCTCACCAACCAATCTAGTTGCTTACCATCTTTCCCTATCACAATTTTTGATTTCTTTTTCTGGATTCCTTTGACAATTATGGCTGCTGCTGACTCAGGAGTTGTGATAAACATCCTTTCAAAATTCTTAGTTGTTTCTTCCTTTTCTTTTTCCGAAAGATTCTCTTCAACCCATCTT
>CAJQQY010000143.1 GCA_905480595.1 uncultured Saprospiraceae bacterium
AATGTGATGCAGATGTAGAAGTTATTTTTAGCGAAGCGATTATAAATTCAAACTGTCCAGATGGCTATGAAATAGAACGAACGTGGACGGCTACAGATAACTGTGGAAATGCTATCGCTCATGTACAAACGATTACAGTCGTAGATACTCAATCACCTAATTTAATAGGAGTACCGGCGGATGTAACAGCAAGTTGTGAACCGAGTAGTATTCCATCAGTAGCGACCGGAATAACGGCGACAGATAATTGTGATACAGATGTAGAAATAAGTTTTGTAGAAACGACGATTCCAGGAATCTGTCCAGAAAGTTATACGATAGAGCGAACATGGACAGCGACGGATAATTGTGGCAACACCGTTTCGGCGACGCAACAAATTATAGTAGGAGATGTTACTGCACCAGTTTTTACATCAAATATTTCAGATGTAACTATCGAATGTGATGAAGCAATGCCAACGGTACCAGAAGTTGGAACTGATATTTTAATTTTAGATGATTGTGATGATAATTTGACGGTTGATTTTTCGGAAACGACTCAAGTAGGAAGTTGTGAAGGAGCATCAGTTATTACTCGTGAATGGATTGTTACAGATAATTGTGGAAATTCAACTTCAGTTATTCAACAAATTTCTGTTGGAGATAATACTTTTCCAGTTTTAGATCCTATGCCTGCAGATATATCGATTTCTTGTAATCAATCGAATAGTTTACCTAATCCTCCTAATATAACAGCAACCGATAATTGCGATGCAGATGTTACGATAACTTATAATGAAGAAATTATTCCTGGAGCTTGTCCTCAAAACTATACTGTAGTTCGAACATGGACAGCAACGGATGATTGTGGAAATTCAACTTCAGGATCTTACTCTATTGAAGTAGGAGATTTTGAAGATCCAATTTTGATAGGAATACCAAATGATATTACTGTTGATTTAGGTGTTGGACAAACTGTTTCAAATCCACCTAACAATATATTTGCAAGTGACAACTGTGATTTCAATGTAGATGTTGATTTCTACGAATTCCAAATTCAAGATGCTTGCGGATATACAATTTATAGAGAATGGGAAGCAATGGATGATTGTGGAAATTATACTCAAGCAACACAAATAATTACAGTTTTTGAAAACTTGAGCTTGACAATCATTCCTTCAAATTCATTTATTTGTGAGGGAGGTCAAATTACTTTTGCTGTAGAACCTTATGATCCTAGTTACACATATTTATGGACT
The DNA here is from genome assembly GCA_905480595.1 of uncultured Saprospiraceae bacterium. Classification (GTDB taxonomy): domain Bacteria; phylum Bacteroidota; class Bacteroidia; order Chitinophagales; family Saprospiraceae; genus CAJQQY01. Next base: position 1,239 of record CAJQQY010000143.1, read on the forward strand.
GCATCGAGTGGATCTTTTGATGATCCTAACTCAGCAGTACCTATTTATACTGCATCTCAATCGGGTGAAATTATAATTAGTGTAAATATCGATTTAGGTGGAGGTTGTTATTTACAAACAACATTGACAGTTGATGAAGGATTAGCTATTGATGGAACAATTGGAAATAATGAACCACTTTGTCTTGGTGAAGATTTACAATTAACCGCAAGTGGAGGAGATACATATGTATGGTTAGATCCAAGTGGAAATATTTTCTCAACAGAGCAAAATCCAATTATTCCAAATGTTAACACAACAGATGGAGGAGTTTATACTGTTCAAATTTCTACTCCAACTTGTTATCAAGAATTGACAACTAATGTCGAAGTTTTGACTGGGTTATTAGTAGGTGTAAATACAACGGATCAAACTTGTGATGAAATGGGGAGTATTGAAATTTCAATTACTAGTGGAGTAGAGCCATTTACATTTACATGGTCTTCGAACCTTATTGATAGTTCGTCAGTAAGTGCGGGAATTTATGATGTGACAGTTACTGATGCAAATGCATGCTCTAATGTTTTTAATAATATTTTAATTGATTACGAATGTGTCCCATGCGATACTCCAGTAATTGATCTAGTTAATATTATCCCCGCCACATGTGAGGAGGAAAATGGAGCAATATCTATTTCAATGGAGGATGAAAATGTAACGTATGTTTACGATTGGGGAGGAGTATTTGGAAATACGAATATAATTTTCAATTTGTCAGCAGGAAATTATCCAGTTACCATCTCAGTTCTTGGAAATCCAGATTGCCAAATTGAAACTTCATTTACTATTGAATCTATTGATTCTCCAAATGTCAATGTGATAGATGTTCAACCTGCGAATTGTTTTGCACCAACAGGTACAGCTGTACTTTCTCCTGATTCTCTTACCTATATGTGGAGTGATGGAGGCGGAGGTTACGTTAGAAATAACTTAGCAATAGGAACTTATACAGTTACTGCAACTGATGTCGTGACTGGTTGCTCTGATACTATTATACTCACAATTGATAGCGTAAATAACTTAATTGTTACGACTGATATTATTCAACCAGGATGTGTGGATACTACAGGAACTATCACTTTAAATGTTAATGGAGGAAGTGGAGAATACCTATATAATTGGTCAAATGGAAATGATGAAAACTTTGCCAATAGTCTTTTAGCAGGAACTTATAACATTACAATTACGGATTTTGTAACTGGATGTGAAACTACAGAAACTGTCACTTTAATTCCAGTTCAACCTGGAAATGCAACTATTACTTTAGCTGATACGATTGTTTATTTAGATTGCTTCGGAGATGTAAATGGAACATTAGATTTCTCAATTAATTATGCTCCTGATTTCCATCATCCTGCAACAGTAATTATTACTGATGGAATAGATATGTTCCAAAATGACCAATTACCTGTTGGAAATTACTGCATTCAAATTACTGATGCATATGGTTGTGAAATAATAGAAGAGTGTTTCGAAGTAGTTCAACCTACTCAAATACAAGCTAATGTCTCAGTTGTGAATCAAGTTTGTGATACTTTAGGAATGATCCAAATAAATCCAAGCGGAGGAACTGCACCATACACTTTTGAATGGATGCCAAATGTTTCAGATTCTTCAAGCGCAGTTGATTTAGTTGCTGGAAATGTTAGTGTGACTATTACTGATGTGAACGGTTGTGAGCAAATAGTTAACCCAACTGTAACCTTCGAAGATTGTGATCCATGTGTTGTTCCAGAAATTTTCGCTTCGCAAATTACAAACTCGACCTGCGATTCTGATAACGGTTCGATCAACATCGAAATGGTAGGAGGAAATGCTAACTACAATTTTGTTTGGGAAACCATCGTAAGTGATTCAAGTTACGTGGACAACTTAGCAGCAGGAATTTACGAAGTGAACATCTCAGAAATAGGCGATACAACTTGTGTACTCGATACTTCATTTACAATTATCGAAATAGCTCCAATTATTGTTCAAGTAATTTCGATTACTCCAGACAGTTGTGATTTAGGAATTGGAAATATAGTGTTATCACCAGACACCTTGAATTTTGTTTGGTCAAATGGAGATACAAATGCGACTGCAGATAGTTTAATAGCAGGTAGTTACGATGTGACTTCAACTGATGCGAACGGCTGTGAATTTATTTTACAAAATGTTTTAATTGAAACTAGTTGTGATACATTCGAATGTGAATTGCCGCAAGTAGCAGCAATAATCACTAATGAGGATTGTGGAAATGGACTTGGTTCAATTGAGGTTGGAATTATAGGAAATGTAGATGATTATAATTTTATCTGGACACCAAATGTGAGTGACTCAACTATGGCCAATAACTTGAGTGCTGGATCTTATCAATTAAGCATCCAACATGTTCAAGATACAAATTGTGTGATAGACACTTCATTTACTGTAGGAAATAATATGGTAGAACCAGTAGCAACAGTTGTTTCAAATCAACCAACTTCATGTACAGATTCAAATGGAGAAGTTATTTTCCAACCAACGAATTTAATTTACGATTGGGGCAATGGCGTATTTGGATTTTCTAATGAAAATCTTGCGGCAGGAACTTATGATGTAACAGTTTCAGATAGTTCAGGATGTTCTACAATTATTACTGTTGAAGTTGAAAGTGAAAATCCATTGGAAGCGATTCCTGATGTTACTCAAGCAGGCTGTGATGGAGGTGTTACAGGAAGTGCTGGAATCGAAGTTAATAATGGAGCCGGTGATTTTGAATTCATTTGGAATGATGGAAATACCGATAGTTTAAGAACAGATTTAGCACTTGGAATTTATGATGTTACAGTTACTGACAATGGAACTGGTTGTACAGCAACAACTTCATTGACAATAATTCAAGTTACTCCAGGTGAGGCAACATTAATGTTGCAAGACACAATTGTTTCAATGACATGTGTTGGATCAAATGATGGGGAAGTTCAATTTTTTGCGAATTACTCTCCATTCTTTAATCATCCTGCTTCGATGGTTTTGATAAATTCTGCAACAGGACAAAGTGCAACTAACGGAGAATTAGCTCCAGGTAATTATTGTATATTAATTGAAGATGCCAACGGATGTTTCATCACAGAGAAATGTTTTGATGTGATTACACCTGCACCAATTTTGGTTACAACAAATGTAATTGGAGTTTCATGTGCTTCAAATGGAACAATTAATATAAATAATGTAACTGGTGGAACGCCAGATTATACATACGATTGGGGACACATCGTAGGAACACATGATCCTCAAAACTTAGCGAATTTGCCAGCAGGTCCCTATGACTTGACAGTAACTGATGCAGTTGGATGTTCGACTGAACTTGTAATCCTTGTTCCAGATGATTGTGATTGTGTTGACCCTCAAATTGCGTTGATTGAAGTGAATGAAGAAAATTGTAGCCTTGCAAATGGAGCAATTGAAATTACCATGCAAGGATCACTAAGTGACTATAATTTCGATTGGTCAATCGCAGGCGCAGGAAATACAAATGAAGTAAGTAATTTGATTACAGGTGAATATACCGTGACAATTACAGATGCAACTAACTCAAGTTGTTTCATTGTACATACTATTACAGTTCAAGCGATTGACGGATTAGTTGTAGACATTATTACTTCGCCAGCAGATTGTAATGAAACAAACGGACAGGTAACCTTAGAACCTTCCAACTACATTTACGAGTGGGAAGATGGAATTTTTGGAAATACTAGAAATGATTTAGCAGAAGGAACTTATAGGGTAACTGCTACAGATGGAGGTGATTGTGCAACGGAATACGAAATTGTAATTGGAGGTGATCCAAATTGTGTGATACCAGATACAATTTACTTTACAACATTTGAAAATATTCCGATAGACACTATTTGTATTGATCTTTCTGAGTTGCCAGGAACATTTGTGTCAACGCTTCCTTGTAGCGATCCTTCGAATGGAACAGTTGTGATAAATTCATTGGATAGTTGTTTGACTTACATTCCTGATCCTAATTTCATCGGCCAAGATACAGCTTGTGTAGTAGCATGTGATATCAATGGAGTTTGCGATACAACAATTATTATCATTAATGTAATTCCTGATTGTCAAGATTTTGTTGGAACAAGTTCCATCACCATGAATACTGATAATTGTGATAGTTTATTCTCGATTTGTATAGAAGTACCATTCAGTAATTTATCAGATTATTTCATTACTCAAAATGGAGCACCTTATACTGGGCCATTAGAAAGTTGTGATAATGATGAAACATCAATAGAATTTGGAGTAGGAAATTATCAACTAATATTTACAGAAAATACAACAGGCTGTACTGATACCATTAATGTATTAATTACCTGTATTACACCACCATGTACTGATAATAATATTATCGCTGAAGATTCGATTACCATTTTTACGAATGATTGTAATGAGCCTGGGGACTATTGCTTAGATGTAGCCTTAGAAGATGTATTAGATTATACAATCATGACGAATGGAGAATTATATAACGACTTTTTCGGAGGATGTGATTTTGATAGTATTGTTTCTTATTCATTATTCGTACTTCCTGGACAAGGAAACTTTGGATCATATGAATTGAATTCTTGGTTGCTAAATGGAGAAGTTTATTCTGCAACATTTATGACCATACCAGAATTGGTTGATTTGATGAACGCATGGGATCCAATAAGTACTTGGGAGTTTGATCCAAATACGTTCATAATTTCAGGAGGAAATACTCAAAATGCGTTTGGGCAAATGTTGATTACGCAAACGAATACTGGAGCAACAGCAGTTATCGAAGTCAATGCGAATCTCGAACCAACTGCAACTGAAATCTATTTGGATCCAGGAGTCAATGAAGTGATCATTACAAATGATATTACTGGTTGTACTGATACAGTTACAGTAACTGTTACTTGTGTAGGTCTTGATATTTTACTAGATACTATTTTGGTAAATACAGTTGATACGATGTGTATTCCAACTGATGAATTGATCGGAAACATTGTTAGTTATGAAAATGATTGCGAAGATTCTTCAGGAGAGTTTGTCATCTTTAGTCAAATCGACGGAGAATGGTGCGTACAATATGAAGGTGTCGAAGTAGGAGTGGATAGTGCATGTGTAGTCATTTGTGATGACCTTGGAATATGTGATACGACATACATATTTGTAACAGTTGTAGAACCAGGAGTATTAGATTCCTTACCGATTGCAGTTCCAGATGTTGATACGTTGAGATTAAATACTTCGACTATTGTTGAAACAATGGATAATGATAGCATCAATGGAGTCTTCGATACGATCTACATATTGCAACAGCCAACATTCGGAACAGCAATTATGGATGGTGATGGAACCATCACTTATACTCCGAATGAAGACTATTGTGATACTTCGATTCCTGATGAAATGACCTATGTGCTATGTAATACATTTGGTTGTGATACTACCACCGTTTCATTTTATGTGACTTGTAGCGACTTGATTATCTACACAGGATTCTCTCCAAATGGAGATGGTGTTAATGATTTATTCTACATCGAAGGTGTTGAAAATTATCCAAATAATGAGTTGAATATATTTAACCGTTGGGGTAATGAAGTTTACTTCGAACAAGGATATTTGAATACTTGGGATGGATCATGGAAAGGAAAAGTCCTCCCTGATGGAACTTATTTCTACGTTTTCCAATATGAAGATGGAAGTGGAGAAACTATTGAGGAAAGTGGATATATTCAAATACATAGGTAAAACTCCCGACCCCTAAAGGAGAGTTTAGGGAGTTCTAAAAATTGAAATTTAGTTTTTATAAATAAAGAATATGGGAGTTTAGTCATCATATAGATATTCAAAAAGGGAATTTTATTTTTGGAAAAAATCAATATGAAAATTGTCAACCCGCTCAATATCGAAAGATGTTTGAGCGGTTTTTTTGATGACTGGAAATAATGGTAACTTTCTTTTTTCCTAATTCAATCAATGATTCTTTTCTGAAAACGGACAATCTCCGTCCGAAAACGAACACTTTTTTCCTGCTGAATTTTAATAAAAAGTCGTAAAGTGTTGATTATCAATACTTTAAAAAATTGGCATATAGCTTGGACTTACTTTGGCATAACTCATTTAATCATTTTTTAAATAAATAACTATGAAAAATTTAAGTCCAAATATCCAAGTCATTATTTCCTTTATCATTTGTTTAATTTCATTCGGATCACTTTATGGTCAAACACCAACTCCTCCGACACCACCAACTCCACCTATGATTGCTGATGCTTCTACAAGTGTTCATAAAATAAGAGTGAAAGTAAATGGAGACTATAACCACAGCGGAGATTTTGAAGGAACAACGAAAGTTTCTACTAATCAGAACTATCGATACACTTCCATTTTTGAAAAAGATTTGACTACTGAAATCGAAGCAATTTTGATTCAAGAATTAGGCGAACCATCAGTCGTTTCTAAAAATATCAAAAGATGGAATCACATTGATGGAAAAAAAATAAAAGATTTTCAAATTATGTTGCGAGATGGAAAAGTGAAAATAATGTACAAAGATGGAACACAAAAAGTGATGAAACGACTCAATAAAATAACTAAAGCAATTTGCAAGATTACTTATAAAAGCAATTGCGATTAAAATAAAACTTCCATAAAACCATAAGAAACATAAAACGTCTAACGTCCATCGTTAAACGAGTTAAAAAATAATTTTTCCGTTTATTTTAGTTGATAAATTAATTGAAAGCTGAATCTATTTTAGATTCAGCTTTTTTGTTTTATAAAATAGTTGCCATTTTAAAGCAGCGGACGTTGCAAAGAAAAGGTCATGCCTTTATCAATATTGAAAACAAAACCCCTCCTGTCATGACAAGACTTTTACCATTTTTCTTTTCCTAAGTTGTTTTATTTTTCTCCAATGAAAAATACATTTGAGGTTGAAGTTACTCCAACCGTTACCAATGACGAAGAACGAGTGAATTATATTTTAGAAAAAACGAATGCTGTATATCTGATAGTTTATAAAGTTGGAGAAGTATTGTTACAAGACTTTGAGTTTAGAAAAAAACAGCGTGGAGAGCATTCGGAAAGTTTGAGTTTAAAAGATTTAATCCCAGGGATTTATTTTGTTTTTGTAAAACGGAAGAGGGGAGTGCGATTAGAAAAGTAGTGAAGATATAAAATGAATATCCAACCCTCAACAAGGAATTTCCAATAATGAACACCGATTCGCATAGTTGAACATTGGAAATTCCTTGTTGAGTGCTGGATATTCAAAACGATTTCCCCTAAAAAAAGAAAAAGCACTCTGTTGTCAGAGCGCTTTTCAAATAACCTATTTAAAATCAAATCACATTTCTTACCAAGAAATATCGTCTTCTGATTCAATCTCTTTCTCTTCCACTTCTTCTGACGATGTTTCAGTTGTTGTACTTTCTGAAGTAGTTTCAGTAGTTGTACCTTCTTCTTCTGGTTCAACCCAAGTACCTGCATCCATAGCAGCTCTTTTTTCTTCCCACTCAGCTTGTCTTCTATCAAATTCTTCGTAATCATAATCAGGCATCAATTCAGTTTTGATATAATCAATAGCCTCATTTAATCCTCCTTGAAATCTGTTGAAGTCTTCTTTGTAAAGGAAAATTTTGTGTCTCTCATATCCGTCACCGTTGATTCTTCTGGTGCTTTCAGTAAGAGTTAAGTAATAATCATCACCCTTCGTTTGGCGCACATCAAAAAAATAAGTTCTTCGCTTACCAGCTCTTACTTTCTTGGAAAACACACTTTCGAACTTTCTTTGGTTTTCGTTATCCACGATTCGTTAGTTTGGTTGAAAAAATAGTTCTCGAATAATTATTTATTCTCTACAAATGTAAATATTTGAATCTAAAACAAAAAAAATATCACACTTTTATTTCTCACTCTTCTAAACGTTGTTTTTCGTACATTTCGTAGTAAAAACCCTTATTCTTCAAGAGTTCCTCGTGAGTTCCTGCTTCTGAGATACCACCTTCCTCCAAAACAATTATTTTATCAAAGTTCAAAAGTCCATATATTCTATGGGTAATAGTAATGCTTGTGCGATCAGCGATCGCTCCATTTATGTAACCAAGAATCTGTTGTTCGGTGTTGGTATCTACTGCAGAAAGGCAATCATCGAGGATGACAATGTCAGGATCTTTGATAAATGCGCGGGCAATAGAAATCCGCTGTTTTTGCCCGCCTGAGAGCGTTACACCTCGTTCACCTACCATCGTATCGAAGCCTTCTGGCAATACAGCGATGTCATCATAGACGGCTGCATACTTAGTATATTGTTCAATTTTCTCTTGACTAGCTTCTCGATTTCCAAAAGCCACATTGCCGCCAATAGTATCTGAAAAAAGAAAAACATCCTGAGGAACATAACCAACTCGCTCTCGCAAATTCGCCAAATCCATTTTTTCAATAGGTGTCCCATCAATTAAAATATCTCCTGAATCTATATCATACATTCTTACTAATAGGTCTGCAATAGTGGTTTTCCCTGAGCCAGTTTTTCCAATAATTGCCATTTTTTCTCCTCGCTTTAAGTGAAAAGAAACATTTTTTAATCCAACAATTCCTGAATCTGGATAAGTGAAAGACACATTCTTAAATTCGATATCACCTTTCAATCTTTTCTGTTCTCCATTTTTAATAGGATTAACAATATCTGGTTTGGTATCTAAAAAACTATTGATTCGACTTTGTGAAGCTGCCGCTTGTTGAATAATTGAAGTTACCCAACCAACTGCGGTAACTGGCCAAGTCAACATATTTACATAAATCACAAACTCCGCAATATTCCCAGGCGTCACCGTTCCTTTTGCTACTAAAACACCTCCCATGAAGACAGTCAGAATATTACTGATACCAATTAATAATACCATTAAGGGAAAAAAGAAAGCATTCGTTTTTGCTAAATCTAGCGACTTGTCCATGTAAACTTGACTTTCTCCTAAAAAGAATTTTCCCATCTGAGCTTCTTGCACATAAGATTTAACTACACGAATTCCAGAATAAGCTTCTTGTGCGGTACTATTTAAAGTAGCCAATTGGGTCTGGATACCCATACTCTTTTTATTGATTAAATTACTTACGTAGTAAATTGAAAGAGATAAAACTGGCATTGGAGCCAGTGCATAAAGCGTCAACTCTGGACTCACACTTAACATGGAAGCAACGACCATAATAACTAAGGTCGTCAAATTAAATCCATATAAAATCGCAGGACCAACATACATTCTCACTTTCGTCACGTCTTCCGTAATTCGAGACATCAAGTCGCCTGTATTATTTTTTTTATAAAAAGCGAGACTTAAATCTTCGTAATGTTGGAAAATTTCTTTTCGCATATCGTACTCAATCAATCTTGACATGACAATAATTGTCTGCCGCATGAAGTACATAAATACACCTTGAATCAAAGCTAAAACCAAAACTAAGACGCCAAAAAATAGAAGTGTTTTTCCAAACTCTTGGAAAAAAGTAGTTTGCAAATCAAACCCATCGTACAAATGAAATATTTGCAAATTGTCTACAACTAAGTCTAATGCATTTCGAACCATTTGAGGTTTGAGTACATTAAAAAAATTAGCAGCGGTAACCATCAGGAAACCAATTAGCAAATGCCATTTGTATTTGAAAAAATATTTATTGAGGACGAATAATGGTTTCAATAGATTGAAGTTATTTTATGAAAGGATAAATACTAAACATCCATTTTTTTAAAGGGTTTAAAGGTAAGGAATGAAGTGGAGAATAAAGTAAACGATTTTAGGATTATAAAACTAGAGTATCTGTTTAATAACCCTTTTTTTTCAAACAACTCTAATCTCAGCGCTATTTTAATAGAGATAGCCTTTTTTGTCAAAGAGGTATTTTATTGGTCAATGATATTCTCTATGATTTTTTATATTTGTCTTGATATTTTTAATAATCATTTGAATCCTCCTATCATGATAACAAGAGTTTTTATTTTCATTACTTTTTTATCTTTTCCATTTTTTGTTTCTTCTCAAACTAATGACGATTGCGGAACGACGATTGCTGAGCAATCATCAACTTATGACTTTGTTCAAAAACAAAGATCTCAAACCTTTGTCAAAACTAGAACTGCAGCAGCAGATGTCCCTGTGAAAATTCATATAATAGGTGCTAGTAATGGAGCACTAGCTATCGATTCTTCAGATGTATTTGATGAGTTAGCTATAGTTAATGATTTGTATTCAGCAGCAAATATTCATTTTGTTCAATGTGGACTTATCAATTATATATATGACAATGACTATGTAACTTTTGTGAAAAATGCAGACGAAGGACTTTGCGATATTAATGATAATCCTACGGCACTTAATATTTACTTTGTTCCTAATCTAATAAAAATTGTCAATGGAGTTGAAGATGATTTATGTGGTTATGCCTATAATTTTGATATTAAAAATAGGTTGCTGATGGACAAAGGTTGTGCAACCAATGGTAGTACCTTGGCTCATGAGTTAGGTCATTCATTTTCCCTTTTGCATACTCACTCAACTTCGAATGGATATGAGCATGCTAATGGAACGAATTGTTCTATTGCAGGTGATTTACTTTGTGATACACCAGCTGATCCCAAACTTTCAAATAGTACTGTCAACACATCTTGTGAGTACACCGGGGCAGAATTAGATAACCAACAAAACCCTTATCTTCCTGATACTGAAAATATCATGTCTTACTCACGGAAGTCTTGTCGAATTCATTTTTCTCCCAAACAATTATTGCAAATGGAAGATTTTTATTTGGTGGAAGGAGGCTTTTTGGAATGTGATCCTGAAGCAACTCCAACAAATAATTTGAGTGAAGCTGATCCTATTGAAGTTTATCCGAATCCGAGTGATGCAACTATTTTTATAAAAAATGTTCCTTCAGGAGTGAACTTGGAGTTAATTGATTTGCAAGGGAAAAGAATTTGGGAAACTCAAGTTGAAGACGCAACTTCTATTTTTGAAATAGCTTTATTTCAGAATTTAGCGAGAGGAATTTATTTTGTAAAAATAAAAAATGGGAACTCCATTTCGACTCAAAAAGTCGTGCGCATGTAAATTTATTTTTTATAAAAATAAATTAGCAGCCTAACGTCATAACCTTAAACAAGCACTATTCCTGAATAGTATTTGTTCTTAAGGTTTATTTTTAGGCAGCATTTTTATCATTCAAATCGTAGACAATTTACCGGCAAAACTTTTCTTAAAAAAATCTATTCACCAAACTAACAATTTTTAAAATGAATAAAATTTACATTCTTGCAAGTTTTGTAATTGCATTGTTATGTGTTTGTCAATTGACTGCGCAAACATTTGTTAAAAGCGATGCAGCAGGAGCCAATGATGGAACTTCCTGGGCAGATGCTTACACCGACCTAAGTGATGCACTTAGCAACTCTACGCCCAATGATGAAATTTGGGTGGCAGCTGGAACCTACAAACCTGGAGGAGCAACTCCAGATACCACTTCTTTTTTTACCTTTCCACATGATCTATCTTTGTATGGTGGATTTGCAGGAACTGAAACTATGCTTTCAGAGAGAGATTGGCTGACGAATGAAACAATTCTTTCAGGAGACCATTTAGATAACGATGTTGATGATAATTTTGATGACTTTAGATTAGATAACTCCCAACATGTGATGTGGTTGACTGATACTGTTACGACTGCTTCAACGATTGATGGATTTACTGTCAGAAATGGAGATACTTCTCCTGGGGCTGCATCTGGAGATGATAGAAGAGGAGGAGGAATCTTTACTTATGGAGCACCTGCAATTCGGAATTGTAAATTCACGCAAAATTATGGATACTTTGGAGGAGGGCTTTATCCAAGAGGTACAATTACTGCCACAGGAGTAATTATTGAAGATTGTAATTTTGAAAACAATCAAGGATATCAAGGTGGAGGATTATATTTATTAGCAGGAGTTGCGACAGTAAATGATTGTGAATTTACAGGGAATATGGCATCTAATCGAGGGGGAGCAATATACAATAACTCAACCGCTAGTAATATTATGAATTGTGATTTCTCATTTAACTCTGTACCTACTTCCGCTGGAGGAGCATTAATGATACGAAATGGAAATGATAATACATTTGATCCCGTTAATGTGGTGAATTGTTTATTTGATGAAAACTCAGGAGGATTTGGAGCGGCACTTGGAGTGTATGATTCTAAATCTATAGTGAATATTACAGATTGTGATTTTACTAGTAATACGGCAAGTACTTCTGGAGGAGCAACGACTAATGGCTTTGGAGCAACTTCCAATTTTACTAACTGTAATTTTTTAGAAAATGAAGCAGAATTTGGAGGAGCTATTAACAGTCAAAATGATAGTGCAACGATTAATATAACTAGTTGTATTATTGAATTAAATGCTGGCGTAACTGGAGGTGCAATTAATATTTCAAGAAATGGAGCTGATATCTCTCCAACTCCAATACCTTTTTTGACAGTTGAGAACTCAATTATTCAAAATAATTTATCTGCAGATCAAGGAGCAGGTATAAATTTTTCAGGAGCAAATGCTTTGTTTAAAAATGTATTAATTCAAAATAATTTTATTACTGATATTGCTAATGGAATTGGAGGCGCAATGTCTATAAATACATCTGATACAGTTAATGCAACTGTAGATTTAATCAATTGTACAATTGTTAATAACATAGCTGCTATTGGTGCGGGAATTTCTCATTGGAAACTTGGGGAAGAAGGTACTTCTGTTTTGAATATACAAAATACAGTTTTTGATAATCCAGAAGGTAATGATTATGAAATTGAATCTGGAGATCCAACTTTAGTTTCTAATGGAGGAAATTTGAGTGCAGACCTTAGCATGTTAAATGAATTAGTGGCAATGAATGACTTAATTGGTGAAGATCCACTTTTTGTTGACTTTGACAACGAGGACTATCATCTTGCTAATGGAAGCCCATGTATCGATGCAGGAATAGAAGCAGGAGCGCCAACTTTAGATATCGAAGATCTTCCACGTGTGGATGGAGTAGATATGGGGGCATACGAAAATCAAAAATTGGCAGATGCTATTTTTAATTTGCCAAAGACTTTAGGTGAGTTGGATATTTTCCCAAATCCAGTTCAAGATGATTTGAATTTTACTTTTGAAAGTTCATTTAATGGAGACTTGGAAGTAATAGTTACGGATGTAAAAGGACAACGAATTATGAATTTTGTGATAGAGAAAAACACTGATAAAGTGTCACGTGTACATAATGTTAAAAATTTGCCAAATGGAGTGTATCAATTGACTATTTCGAATGGAAATGAATTGACGACGAAGGCATTTGTGAAATGATTTTTTTAAAATGAAAAAGCGTCAAATTCTTATATTAAGAATTTGACGCTTTTTGTATAAAGTCTTTAAAAAAAACTAAGCTGCAACTTCCGCTAAAAGTTCCTTATTCTCCTCCTGCTCTAAAGTTGAAAGAATCGTAAAATAAAAAGTTGTTCCTTTTCCAATTTCACTTTCAAAAGAAATATCTCCTCCGTGCTTTTCTACAATTTTTTTACATATCGCCAATCCCATTCCCGTTCCTTCAAATTTATCTTTTGTATGCAATTGTTTATATGGTTTAAAAATCTTGTCATGGTATTCAGCTGGAATTCCGATTCCATTATCTTGAACGGAAAACTTCCAAAATCCATTTTCTGAGACACAATCAATATTGATTTTTGGAGTGGTGTCAGGAGGCATAAATTTTAAGCTATTGGAAATCAAATTTTGAAATACTTGACGTACTTTCGTTTCATCTACCATGAATTTTTCTGGTAAATTTAAAACGTTGATTTGCGCATTATTTTCTTTAATAGAAAAATCTAAATTAGCCAAAACTTCCTCAACCAATTGATTTGCATTATTAGGAGCTAAATTTATTTGTAGAGAATTAACTTGTGAATAAGTCATCAAATCGTCAACTAAATTCCACATTAATTTTGCAGCATTGCTAATCATATCAAGGTATTCCAATTCATTGGTATTCAATTTCTCTTTTGCTCTTCTCTTCAATAAGCTAGAAAAACTTCCAACTGTTCGCAAGGGCGATTTCAAATCATGAGAGGCGATGTGTGCAAACTGTTCGAGCTGAATATTGGATTCGATATATTTTTCGAGAATGGCGTTTTTCTTTTCCAATTCGCCTTCTGCTATCCTTTTTGCTTTGAAATTTTTATACATTATAATTGCAAAAAGTCCTAAAACTAAAAATCCAATTACTAAAAATATTAACATCATTCTTTGAAAACTAAGTTCCGCTTCCCAAGCTAATTTGTCTTTTTCTTGCTGAATGATTTGAGATTGTCTTTGTTTTTCTAGTTGGTATTCGAAGTCTTTTGACAAAGGAATTTTCATTCGGTTTTCACTAAATAGACTATCACGATAAGATTTATGAAGCTCCAAATAAGATAGGCTGGTTTCAAATTCATCAATTGCTTTAAAAGAAGTATATAATATTTTAGAAGCATTAGAAAGCATTATTAGTTGTTTGCTATTGAGAGCCGTATTGTAGACAATATGAGCAAGTTGAATACTTTCTCTATAGTCTTTTTTATGAAGGTTCATTTCTGCAGCCAATAATTTAGAGTTCATAAACTCTGATTTACTTTTATTGGCCAAAGCAGACTCCATTGCTAATTTATTGTTCTGTTCTGCAAGATCAAGATTACCTAAACTAATATGACAAGCTGTAATATTATTATATATAATTGGAAGTGGATGATTGAATCCTGTACTTTTTGCTTCTTCAAGCGCTTGATATAAAATTTTAATAGCCTGTTTATAATTATTTTGATCTAAAAAAGTTGAACCTATATTTAAATTTACATTGATGATTTGTAAGCTGTCTTTATCTAATTGATATGATTGACTAGCCTTTTCATAATGCTCATATGCTTTTTGATAATTTTGATTTTCCTTGTAAATATTTCCAATATTATTATTCGCCATTCCAATATATCGATGAAGTTTGAGTTCTTCATAAATTTTCAAAGCGTTATAGTAATATTGGATACCTTCCGTGTAATAAAATTGCTCGATATAAACATTTCCTAAATTCAAATTACAATGCGCAAAACCAGGCTTATAATCAGCCTTATTATAGACTTCAATTCCTTTTAAATAAAACTGTTTTGCCTCCTGATAATTATTTTGATGTAATTGAATTGTTCCTAAATCTTTGAGGCAATCTCCAACTTCTTTGTAAAGTTTATTTTTAGAAAAATATTCTTGAGCACGGTTAAGGTAAGATTCGGCTTTGTCAAAATCAGCAATAAGTAAATGAGCTCTCCCCATTAAATATAAACTATTAGCTTTTAACTTCGGGAAATCATCAATTTTAGATGAGTTTAAATTTTCGGTTAAATAACTAATTGATTTTTTGACATTATACTTGAAATTATATTCAGCTAAATTATTTCTTGCCTTAATTTTTTGCTCAATATCAATTCCAGAGTTCAAAACAGTTTCTAAGCTATCAGGATTTGTGGAGTAAAATCCTACTGAATTTGTACTTGAAAAAATAAAGGAAAATAGGAAAATTGATGTGTAAAAATGTACTTTCATATAAATTGAGTTAATTACCAATGAAAGGGGAGAGAACTAAAAAAATTAGTCAAATTCATTTGTGGAATTTTTTTAAGAAATCTCTATAATTTATTTACTAAATTTAGTGCCTAAAGTCATTATTTGGGGATTTTTAGTAAATTATAATAGATTTTTTTTAATAAATAATAAAAATATGGGTTGGAAGGCTTCAATGCTTATTGCTCAAAACACTTCAGATATAAAAACGGCTGAGGAAATTGTGCAAAAACTAGATGAGAATTACTATGAATTGGCTGGGGAAACAACCCTAGATGCCTGTATCAATCCTCGGGATGAATCGATTTATATTGGTTTCTATAATGATAATATTATTTTGA
>CAJQQY010000144.1 GCA_905480595.1 uncultured Saprospiraceae bacterium
CATTTTAAACATAATATCTCTATGGGCTTCACAGCGAAATAAATTGAGATATAGTAATCTCTTTTTTGTATTTAACATGGATGGAATTATTTTTCTACCATATAATCCATGAAGATATTTATTGGTATAAGGCTCCAAAAAGTGGCGATACATTTTCTCTTTTGTGGCGATAAACTCTTCAAAATTTTCTTCTAGCTTTTGATCGTCTTGAATAAGTTGATTTAACTTATCTACTTTTTCTAACACTTCCATTTTCTCTTCCTCGTTCATCAATTTAATTCCAACTTCTTTATAATTTTGATAAAAAGGAATAATCTCAAAATCAACTTTATCCTCATCTACATTTAGCATAATGGAATAACTAGTACTCCATAATTTATTTTCTCGCTGATCATAATCAAAAATAAAATTACCTACACTATATATTATTGGCTTCTTGTTATACCATTCATATCCACTAAAACAATGAATGTGATGCCCTACAACTGCATCTGCTCCAGCATCAATCATAAATCGAAAAGTCTCTTTTAATCGAGGACTAGGTAATTGATAATTTTCATTACCTCCATGAATAATGACCAATACAAAATCATTTTCTCTTTTTGCCTTTTGAATATCTTGTAAGTTTTTGGGGAAAGATAATGGGTTGGCTCCAGGCGTGTTACCATGAGTATTTGAGAACTCGTTTTCTGCGAAATTCAAAATTGCAATTCTTTTTCCACGGATTTCTTTAGAATAAAATTTTCGCGCCTCTGTCAAATTATCCCCTACGCCTACGTAATCAATATTATTATTTTCACACGCTTCAATAGTCGAATTTAATCCTTCTTTTCCATGATCCATAATGTGATTATTGGCTAAAGTTGCTAAATCAAATCCAGCAAATTTCAAAGACTTAATTGTATCTGGATGAGCTTTTAAAACTGGTCCAAACTTAATATCAGGTGTGTTTTTTTCAGTTAGTGGACACTCTAAATTTACTATAGATAAATCCGCTTCGGAGGTATATTTAGTAAATCCACCAAAGATTTTTTCATGCTCTTGGTTAAGACTCAATGTTTCAATTTCTCCAACCGGACAGAAGTCACCACAGATTAAAATTTTAGCCATCTAGTTTTTAGTTACAGTTATTAAATCTCCAAGTTCATCTGAACTCATAAATTCTACATTTGGCCATCTCTTAATAATTTTAGATAGCAATTCTTCCAGAAGTTGTAAATTTTGAGTTCTATTTTTTTCATTAATCGCTCCTATGAAATTCAATCGATGAGAATTAATTATTGCTGGTTTATTCCATCGAAATGCCGTTTGAATTTCTTTTAGGCACTCACCCACATTATCATTATTAGGAAAAACCGAGGGTTCAAAAGTACAATTTCGAAAAGTGTAAACTTGACCTAATTCATTTTTTTGCCCAATATGTCTTCTTATATTTTTTTGCGCTGTTTCAAGTTTTGGTAAAACTTGAATTCTTCCTGATTGGAAATATTTGACTCCGTTAAGTTGCAATGTTTGATTTAATTTATTGCTCCAAACATAATTAGGTGCGATAAATGATTTTGATGAATAGCCAAAAATTTTTTGAAAAATTTTCAACCCTTCAGCAAGAATATCTTTCCCTTTTTCGAGTTCTTTTTCGTCATCAAAATCTAATGCAGCTAAATAACTTCTTCTTTTTTCCTTAGTAATATTTGTACTTAAACCAAAAAGTTGATACTCAAAAGCTAACTGTGTCTCATAAGAATTGGCTTTTAAAAAATGAAGCCATCTACTCACATTTAGATGTTCTCTTCCATGAAATTGAGGTATAAAAATTCCTTCCGATAATCCTTGTTTCCATGTATTAAAAGTATCGGTTCGTCCTTCATAAGATTTTAAAGTCTCAGTAAAAAATTCGAAATGGTACTCTTCAAAATTGGATTTTCTTATCCGATCAAAATCTGGATTTGCAACAATTGTATTCGCAGTAATTTTAGGGCATTTATGATCTTTTCCTTTAAAAAATTTCAACACTTTAAACAGCGCATTAAAATCATCATCGTTTGCCAAGGTATCATTCCTATTAAATGCACATTGGTCTACTCGAATTCCTTTTTCTAATAATTGATTATAAGCATTTTTAGAAGGCATTCGAATAGTTCCCCAATCATCGCTTTCAATCACAACAATTTTTCTAGAAGTTTTCCAACCTTGCACATTTGCTAAGTTGCGTGATAATACTTTTTTAAAATTTGAAAGATTCAATTATTATTATTTTTAATAAATAAATTCTGAAATGGCCACCTTAGGAAAAATTAACCCAAAGATGGATGGAAATAATAAATATATATTCATAGTTTCAACTCCTATTCTAAACCTTATCGCAATCCAAATCAGCATAGGAACCAAACCAATTACCGTTGAAAAATTAATTCCCTTTTTATCCGTCTTAGAATAAAACAAGATGATATAGGCAGTCAAAAAAAGAAAAGAAACTTTGGTAAAACGATCTAAGCCAGGAATAAAATGACCGAATGTTGCAAAGGCCATCATAAGTATAGAAAAGGAAAATAAATTTCTCATTTGAGTATCCTTCCTCATCTTTTTATACTTAAAATGGATAAACGCCATCATTCCTAAAAGATAATATTTTACTAAAGGATTAACATATAATACAAACCAATCACTACTATTGAAATTTTCTGTCATCCATTTAATATATTCAGGATTAGTATATCCTACTGCCTTCCGAGAAAATCCTCCTCCTAAGAATTCAGCAGCACTAGTACTAAAACCAATAATCTGACCTGAAAAGAAAAAAGAAAGAGCAAACAATATTGTATACGCCAACATTCTATTTCCAAACAAAACATAAATACACAGAACAGTATTTCCCATCAAAAAACTAAAATGAATCAAACAAGCTAATGCACTCCAAATCAACCATTTTTTCTTTTCTGTAATTATATAATTATACGTCCCATAAAAGAAAACCCAGGTGGCTGTCCAAAATCGAAAAGCATTGATATCAAAAATGGGCACTAGAAAAGCAAAAAATATTAAGAATATTATCCCATTTATATTTCTAGTTTTCTTCAATTCATGAAATAATGAATTGACATTTCTTAAATAGAAAAAACCAAAAATGATCGCAAATACAGCAAAAAGAAAACTATAATTATCTGTAAATCTTGAAACGAAATAGGTTACAGATGTAAGCGTAATATCTGTTCCATTAGGTTGATTAAGATATTCAAATAAAGATAAACCTAATCCCTTTTCCATCGCTAATTTTTCCAAATATCTCATGTAGCGCTCTGCATCCATTTCTTTATTAGATATCACAAACGTAAAACCATAAAAGATACAAAATCCATAAACCAATAGCCTTGAGACTTTACTTCGATAAGTCATTAACGACCAAAATAACGATAGGACTGGCCAAATAAAAAATAAGACCACTTTTGTTACTGTAGTTGTAGAAACATTGCTAAAAGAATTAAAACCTTTAGTTGAGATGAATTGCATTAACTATTATTAGGTAAGAATTTATTAACCAATGGCTTGATAATACTGTAGTAATCGAGTTTGAAAAAAGGAGCGATTAATAATAGAATTATTAGAAAAACTAACCCGCATATTCCTAAAAAAATGACTTGATTAGAAATAAAATCAATAATCATTGTGCCACTCAAAAAAGCAGTCCCAGTTGCCACGATGGATACAATTCCAACTTTTAATATATGTTGATATGGGATAAGTCGATTGATATTTATATCTATTTTTTGAGCGATAAAATATAAGCAAGCAACCGTTTTGAAGATATTAAATATGACAGATACAAATGCAATTGCATAGGGCGAATTAAACTGTATTAAAGCCAAATATTCTATCGGCCAAATCATAATCAATACTAATAAATTTAGTTTGAAATTAAACTTAACTTCTCCCAATGAAAGTATAACTGGAATGACTGTAGTTATATTTATAAAATTTACCATAAGCATCATTTGAAAATAGAATGCTGAACTTTCATACTGATCTCCAAATAATATCAAAATCGTCTCTTTGGCAAAAATCATAAAAAATATAACAAGTGGATAAATTAATAAGATGGCTTTGGAGGTAGCTGTTAGCCATAATTCTTCAAATTTCTTCTTATCTATTTTTTCTTTCGAAAACAATTCAGAATAAGTGACTGTCATTACAGAAGCAATTGAACTCATCACTATTCCTGCCAATGGTAGTTGCATAAAGCCATTTGAAAATTCGGCAAAGATCTCTGGTCCAAATGAACTGATAAAATATTGATCTGCTGAAAGTACTCCAATGCTTACTAGACTAGTAAGCATCAAAGGATAGCCGTATGCAAATATTTCTTTGTTTTTAATTTTTGAAGGCTCGGATGTGTACTTTTTGAATAGCCATCTTTTTAATACATATGCTAATAAAAAAGTAAGCGATGCTGAAAAAATCCACGCCCACAGAATAGTACTGATCTCGTTACCTACAAGAAAAACTGCGGATAATATTAAAACCAATAAAGCTAATCGGGATAGAAAATTATAAATGCCGACCACCTTTGCGCGAGACATGGCAATAAAAATATTCTCTACACCTATGGTTGGTAAAAGTAAAAATGGAACTACCGAAAAAAGCCGTAAAGGTGCTTCAAGGTTTGGGTTATTTAATAAAAAGGAAATAAGCGATGAACCAAAATATATGAAACAGGATAATAAGATTCCTAATATTAGTAATAAAATATTGATTCGATTAACAAGATTTTTAGCTTCCTTCTTGGAAATTCTTGGTATAAAATATAAATACGCTGCTGGTAATCCAGCCGTGAAAACCATTACCAAAGTGTTATAAATAAAGAAAACTTGGCGATAGGTTCCATAGTCTTCTTTTAACATATATCTTGATAAGACTGCAGATATAATTAGTGAAAAAACATTTATAGCGAAAGCACCAAGAATGACCCAAAAAGTCTCAGTTGTTTTAGAATTACTCAAATCTTATTAAAAATTAATTCTTTAAGGAGTTCCTTTTTTTCAATGATTTCTGAAACTTATCCGTTGACTCAAATTTTTGATAAGCCTTGGATTCTACTTTAATAGTAAAACTCTCTATATTTTGAGTATCTATAAATTGAACTTTGAGATTTTTATCTTTATTTCCACTTCCCGTAGTCATTAATAACTTAAAATTACACGTCCCTTGATTTCCGGGGATACAATATTGTTTCCCTTCTGCTTTAAATCCACTATGATATACAATTTCTTTTTTTTCATTCGCATGATAAAACTCTCTGTATTTATGACCAATTATAAAGTTATAATCATTCTCTCCTTTTTTGCCATTTTTATATTGATAGTTGATTTTGATATTGGTAATTAACGGTAAATTCTCTTTTAAATTAAATAGCAATAACCTTGAATTAATATCAAAAATATTAATGGTACTTGATGCATTTTTTGAAACACTTATTTTTTGTTTGCCATTTAATGAAATAGTAAAAGGAGATGCATCTCTTCTTCCTTTATAGTTTTCAATTTTATAATTGACAAAAAGTTTTTGTACGTTAGGTCTTTGATGATTTACATTTGCAAAATCGTCAATTCGGAAATCATTATTTTTTCCATAAATTTTAGATTCTATTATTTGATTTTTGGTATCCATCAAACAATATGAAACGGTAAGGTTTTCTGCAAAAATTTTATCGTCAAAAATTACATTCGCATAATTATATCTTTCATCTTTTAATTTAGCATGTCCATTTTGAATACCAGTAGTATATTTGATAAAATGAATCATTGAACTTTCTGATCCATTGATTTTTATTTTATTATTTCTACTAATAAATTGAAGCGGTGATTTATCTTGTTGTCGATCAATTCTATGCCTTCCTAGAAAAAGCACATTATCTTCCGTTACTGTAGCTTTTATTTTACTCTCTCCAAAATAACCAATTTCTAATGTGTTGTTTTCAAAAATAAAACTAGCAATATCAAACACTTCAGAGCTCTTATTTAAAAATGGCATTTTAAATGTATTATTTCTAATCGTATACTTTTTTGTCAACGTGGGAAAAGTACCTTCTTGCAAAAATTCACAAAGAAAATCCTTTCCTTTAATAGTACTCAAACTACTCCTTTCTGATTTTATCACTCCAATTTTTGCTAATGCTACTTTCGTTATTTCAAAAGTATTGTCTTCCAAAATAAGTGTATTAACTCCTCTTTGCTTAATCAATGATGCTGGATATCTAGTCGAACCTCTTCCTATAACATTATAAAAAGTATTTCCTCGAACCTCAGCTTTTCCTAATTCTGTAGTTTTATAATAAAAAGTATTTACTTGACCATTTCTCGAATCTGATAATAAATTGGTAACTGTATTATCTTTAAAAAGAAGGTTTCCATTTCCTCCTTTTATGACAAATGGAGTCATCACTCGCCCAGAAGGAATTTGGATTAATCGATCATTTTTGAATTCATTATTGGTAAATATGACTTGTTTTCTATTTTTAAATAAAGGAGAAAAGTAGGTGTCATCAATTCCACTTGCTGGAAAACTTAAAAATGATGATGAAAAATTATACACTTTATTTCCAGTCACTTCTACTTTGTCAAATCCCATATTTGAAAAACCAAATGCGGCATTGCAATAATTAAATTGGCTATTTTTTATTAGAACTGTTTTGACTTTATTTTTATTTTTAAAGTCATTTAGGGATTGGTTTTTTGAGTGAGAACCGTAACCTGCAATTCCTATTGCACCATTAATGATACAATTTTCAACAGTTATATAATCAATATTTGGTTTAGCATTCGCATTAAATTGTTCAGAGTAATACATTCCTGAAAATCGATAATCTGCTTCGCTATTTGGAAAAATATTGTTGAGGAAGTCTCGAGTTTGAAGAGTAAGGTTTTTTAAACTTAAACTATTTCCTTTATCATTTTGAAAATAATTATAAAAAACGTTTTGGTGTTTGGTTTCTAAAATCAGTCCTGACCTATTCTTATCTTTTCCACGAATAATTATCGGTTGATTAGTTTTGAAAACTGATTTGTTATTGGCAGTTTTTATCGGATACATTTTTAAGAGTAATACCTCTGCTCCAATATCAACCAAGTTGGATAATGCTTTAAAATTTGATTGACTATTATTAGTGTCGTTTCCGATAAACCATTCTAAGTATCCTTTTTCTATCTTCCAACTCCCAATTAATTTTACATTATTAAAGTATTGGACAGGCTCCATTTTTAGTTTTGAGTTCTTCCCTCTGATTTTCCCATTTTGTATTTTTCCATTATTCTCAAAAACTAACTCTAAATCACCAATATCAATAGTACTCCTTTTTAAATCATATTTCTTTTCTATGATTAATTTCTTATTCAATTTTTTAGCTTTCGAAATTTTTTGACGTAATTCATAAATACCATTGTTGGTAGTTGAGGTAGAATCACTAGGTATTTTTTTCCTCTTGTTGCATCCAAATATGAGAAAGGAACATACAGCTAAAACTAGATAAATATTTATTTTATAAATTCGAATTTTCAATTTATACTTTCCCCTTATAAATAGATTCATACCATCGATAGGAAAGATCCATACCTTCCTTTACTTTAATCTTTGCTTCATAACCTAATAATTTTTCAATCTTAGAAATATCCGCTAAACTATGTGGAACATCCCCAATTCTATTATCTCGATGAGTAGCTTCTGCTGGCGTCCCACAAATTTCTTTTATGCTTCCCCATAGTTCATTTAGAGTCGTTCTCTCTCCACATGCTACATTATAAATTTGATTAATCGCTTCCTTCTTTTCTGTAAATAATCCTAATATGTTTGCTTGTACAGCATTTGCTACATAGGTAAAATCTCTACTATAACTTCCGTCTCCATTTATATATGGTCCTACAAAACTCATATCACCCTTTAATATATTGAGAATTTGAGGCAATTCATTAATTTTAGACTTTCTTAGGAAGCCCCCCATAGGTGTAATTCGTGGATCTTTTTTAGTCGTTATTATTCCACCTGCCATGTTGGGGCTATCTTTTAACATTGTAGCAAATTTATAAATATTAAATATATTATTTTCAAATCCAACCCTTTTTTGCAAATAAAAAATATATCCTTCCCCAGTTAGTTTTAATCCAATCGAAATTGGGATTAAAAGAGGGGATAGTAAAATGAGCACAATGAAAGAAACTAGAAAATCAAAAAATCGTTTTATATTTTTATACATAATTTTTTACATTTTTTGATCCAACGATTTACCTGTTTCAATATGATGAAAATCTGATAAATGTTTGCTCAATAAAGATACAATCGCAGCTTTGTTTACTGTTTCATTTCTAAACATTTCTTGAAATTCAGTTAGAATATCATCCACATTTTTATAGTCAGGAACTTCTTCATTCTTGATAACACCAAGTGCTTCAAAACGATTCATGTCCACCCTGTCTTCTTTTGTAAAAAATTCTTCGTAGGATTTTTCACCTGAAGTATCTGTTGTAAAAAAATAAACGGGATATTTTTTCATTCCATATTCCCAATTAGCAGCTTTGATTCTGGCTTCCTCATCGCTCTCGCAATAGTCAGGTTCCATTCCAATTTCTCTTAAAAAATGTTCTGCGATTGTAGAGAAGGTCATCATCTGATTTTCATCTAATTTTGGGAAAAAGATGTTTTTTGAATCTCCCAAAACACAAGCCAACATACATAATTGCCCTGATTCAATTGGGGAAACAAAATATCTTTTTACATCATTAGGGGAAGATAATGGTTGTCTTTTTAGAATCCTTTGAATAAAACCAAAAAGCAAACTCCCGTTGGAGAAAGCAACATTAGCAAATCTCGCAGTACTGATTTTTAAATCATTGGTATAAGCCATCAAAACTTTTTCCATCAATTTCTTACTGGCGCCCATCACATTAACAGGGTTGGCAGCTTTGTCTGTAGAAACAGAAAAAAAATGCTCAGGTGGATTTTCCATTGCCAAATCCAAAATAGCTTTGGTATTAAAAACATTATTTTTAATCATTGCTTCAATTGCCAAATGATCCTTTTCTGATCGAACATGTTTGTGTGCTGCAAAACACGCCACTATATCAAATGAATTGTTACGATACATTCTTGCAAAAATATCACTTCCAAAATCAAATGGATAAGTGATATAATGTTTTGGAATAAATTCATTATAAGCGCTTCGTAAATCTCTCGTCAACTCTGTCAATCCATTTTCACTATAATCTACTACCGTCAATTTTGCAGGTCGAAAAGGTAAAATTGCTTTGATAAAAGAAGAACCAATCGTTCCTGCACCTCCAATTACGAGGACTGATTTGCCAGTTATTTTTTCTGCTAATTCTTCACGATTTGCATCAATGTCTTTTTTGAAAAAACTCTCTTCTCTCCGCGTGATATACTTTTTTATAAATTCGTCTTGGTTAAAAAATAACATATTTAGGGATTTTTGGCTTAGAAGGTTCGCTTAGGTAAATCTTTAAAAGCTTTATAGTGCAAAGTGCTCTTTGGAAATAAAATAACCCAGGCTGTTAAAAATACAATGACAATATCTGTATATGTTGAAGCATTTTTAAAATACCATAGTTCTAATTCTCCTTTGTAAGGAATAATTATTTTTTTATAATATTCAAAAGGTTCCATTTCGGTTTTTGAAATTAATTCTTCTTCATCTCTAAAAATTATTGAACCAATTCCAGTTATTCCTGGCTTCAAGGAATAGATTTGTTTTCCAATTTCTTTTGGATAAGCATTAAAATGTTTTTCAACTGTTGGCCTAGGTCCAACAATACTCATATTCCCTTTAATAACATTAATTATTTGTGGCAACTCATTAATCTTAGTTTTTCTTAGAAAGTTTCCAAGCGGAGTCATTCTAGGATCATTCCTAAGAGTTATCATTCCTGTACCAATCCTAGGACTATCTTTAAGCATAGTTGCATACTTCCATATATAAAATGGCTTACAATGATGGCCAATTCTTTTTTGAAAATAAAAAACTTCTCCTTCACCTGTTAGTTTCAATCCTATTATAATAAAAATCATAAACGGAAGTAAAATAATCACAGCAATTAAAGAAATAGTTAAATCAAATATTCGTTTAAAAATCCTATACATAATTTTGGCTTGTAAAGTAGTTTAGGTTCAACTCAATCAAATTGTCTAGATTAAATCTTTCATACCCTGCAACATTTTTTTTGCTAAGATTTTTTTATCATATTTTGTTTTTGCCAATTTCAAACCGTTCTGCCCCATTTCTTTTACTATGGTTGGATTATCTTTTAGATATAACAAATACTTAAGTAATTCCTCTGGAGCATCGTGTGGAACAGTAAAACCACTATTACTAATCTCTAACTCATCTTTGATCCATCCATTGGTATTTTGGATTACAGGAATTCCTGCTGCGAAAGAATCAAATAGTTTGTTCGGAGAGGAAGTATCTAATACTTTTACTCCTTTCAACGGTATAACAGAACAAAGAGCATTTTGAACCCATGATACTAATTCCCTCTTTGGCATTAGTCCTAAGACCATAAATATATCCTGAATTCCTTCTTTTTTTGCCAAACGCTCTAACTCTTCTCTTTGTTGTCCATCCCCAATCAGAATAATCTTCAAATCTTTAATATCATTTTGCTTTATAAGTTTTGCAGTATTTAGTAAAAGATATGAATTATTTACTTCACCAATATTACCGGTATAAAGTCCATAACTTATACCTCTTGCCCATTCTGGTAATTGTGTTCTATCTCTAGCACCTCCAAAAAGTAAATTATCAGATGCATTAGGTATCGATATAGTATTGGGATGATGGTGTTTCTCTTTGATCCAACTAGCCATACCTTCTGACAATCCGACTACAAGATGAGAAGAACGGTAACAAATTTTCTCAAACCAATAGGCAAGTTTTATAACAACTCCATTAGACATAATTCCTAACCCAACGATTACCTCTGGCCAAAGATCTCTTACTTCCAAAACTAATTTTCGTCTTCTTAAATACCTCGCAGCTAATCCAGGGATACCAACTGTAATAGGTCCTGAGGAGGCAACTACTACATCAGCTTTCATCGTTAAAGCGTACCAAATCGATAAGATACTGTATGAAATAAATGTGAAAAAACGCTGTATAAAGTTTTGCTTATTGGAAATCAATATATTAAGCACTTTGACCTTTACACCATCATATTCTAAATCATTAATAAAATTTAATTTTTGGTGCCGAAGATCTGATTTATAATAAACACTTGTTATAACAGTTACATCGTGTCCTTCTTCAACCCAAGTTTTACAAAATTCATGAACTCGAGTGCCATAAGAACCTTTTGGTGTAGTATAATACTGGTAGAAATAAACAATTTTCAAAATGAATTTGGTTTAATTTAAAATTATTAAAGTTTCTAAATTCTTATAAAATGAAATGACAACCTTTTTTCCTAAAAAGGTTTTATTAAATTCAGGAGCAAAATGAAATTCTTCCAATTCTATTTTTTCTGCACCATTAATATAAATGGTTGCATTATCTGAAATAACTTGGTTCTCATTTAAGTAAACATTGATGTCAGGGTGGAAGTGAAGAAAAGCTTTTGCTTCTAATGAAGATTCTACTTCATCTAAAAGTTGTAACTGAGAATTATCGAAAACGAAAGTTCGAATGTGTTTTGCATTTGTTGTTGGATAATTTAAGGAAGCTTGAATTTTTTCTAAAGAATCTATCAAAATATTAGGATGATTTCGCTTTGCCACTCGAAAACTTTCCCAAATTTGAGCCTGTTCAAATTGTCCTATTTTAACCGTATTGTGTGACTCAGTAGACCGTTCAATATTACGTCTTGATCCTGAGTTATACGTTGAAATTCCAGTATCGATAATAAAAGGTAATTGATTTATATATAAAATAAAAGTAAATATATCGTTGTGTGAGTGACCAGGTAAATAATCCGGGCCTATCTTTCCCACATCTACGATTATTTCGTAATTCCCTTTTTTTATTTTTCTATAGCCACTTTCTTTTAAGGTAAGTTCTTCCGATTTAATTCCTAGCTGTTTACTATATTCATTTATTTCACTTGTAGTTGGGTTTACATTAGATGCGCTATCATTTAATAATGGTATATCCCCATTAGAAAAAGTCATTTGATTCAACCATCCAAGCATTATTTCAGCTTTAATTCTAAGAAATCGTAATAATTCCTTATTAAAATGAATATTATTTTTTATCAAATTAATGCAGTCCAAAACTCTATATAACATTAATTGGTGATACATTGGACTTAGTTCAAAATGAGCTCCATCAATGAGTATCTGTTCCTTTAGTTCTGACAATAAAATATCTTTTGCCTTTTTGTATAAAGTCTTGTTATTAAAATAATAAGCCCCAAATAATAAACTAAAACCATTTTCTAACAAGTGATTGCCTAAGATGTGATATTCTCTTTTATCCACTAATTGTAGCAATTGATTGAAAAGAAAAGTATCAATCTTCTTGTTGGAAATTTGATGTTTTACTAAAAACTTAATCCAATGAATACATCGAAGGGAAATAGGGTAAGGTTCGAAACCATCTTTTATTAAATCTTTATTTTTTATAAAATCCCAAATAAGATCTAAACCTTCTTTTTTGGTAATTTTTTCTGTGTGCAAGAATTCAAAATAATTCAAATTGTAGGTCCATAATTTTCCATGTGTACTATGATTCCATTGAATTCCTTGATTAAAACTTTCTTCTAAATTTAAGAAGGAAAATTTTAAACTATCAACTTGAATACTTTTAGAAGCAGGAAGGCTTCTTTCTAAGAATATGGAGTTATAGGTATTTGCTATTTCTTTTTCTTGGTATGAAAAAGAAATAACCTTTCTAACCTGATTTCTAATTAAATAATAAATTCGATATTTTATTTGAGTTAATTTCAAATATCGAATTGTATGAAAATATAGGAATACTTTATTAGAGGACACTTTTATTTTTTTGTACTTAACAGGTTGATTACTATTGGTGTTAATTAACTAAAACTTCTGCAATTCTTACTGCTGTATGCCCATCCCAGAGTGGTGGTATTATTCCTTTTTTTTTACCTCTAAGAATTTTTTTCATTTGAATCCTTCTTCTGACCATTTTTTTGATTCTGGGAAAAATGGAGAAGGATTTTTGGGAAAATTTAATGCAGCTTTAAAAAAAAAAATTGCGCAGGAAATTTTTTCCAATCTTCCAGACTAATGAATTTTTTCACAGTTGGATTCTGTGGAAATTTAGATTTTAAAATTCCTGCTTTTTTGGAAATCTCAAACCAACTTCGAAAACCAACATATCGCCATCCCATATTTTTCAGGATGTTTTGAAAAGTGACCGCTTTTTGTATTACATTCATTATGTTAATTTCAATCCATCTTCCTTCCTTCAAAGATTGAATGGCAGCAAAAGAAACTTTGGTTGTATTAACAATTTCATCAAAAGAAATAAGTGGTGCACCTCCTTCTTTTGATCCTTCTGATAAAAGATCAAATTGATTTTTATGACCTTTATCTAAGCTAGTTTCAATTTTTGAGAAATCAGGAGTTCCGTATCATTTGGTCACTCGAAAATTATCCATGATAATGGTTTCTTCTTGTGAATAAACTTCGACTCTTTCTTTTGAATACGCCTTGGTCTCCAATTTCATATTTAGTTGTTTTGATTAAAACTTGTCCACGTTTTTCCTAAGGTGCCGGAGTTTCTTCTTATATAGTTGCCCCCGTTTTGAATGATTGTATGATTTGTTTCATTAATTTCTTTAAGCGTACTTTTCTACTAAAATATTTGCAATTCGTTCTGATGTTTGACCATCCCAAAGAGGAGGTATAATCCCTTTTTTAGTTTTCCCTTTTAAGATAGCTTCCATTTGTTTTTTTACGGAAACAGGATTCAAATCTTGCATTAAAAAATTTGTTCCTAATTCAACCGTTACTGGACGTTCAGTTGTATCCCTAAAAGTCATACATGGAACTTGTAGGAATGTAGTTTCTTCTTGAATACCTCCTGAGTCTGTAATAATCAGCGCTGCGTTATCCATCAATTTTAAAAACTGTAGATAACCTTGAGGTCCAAGTAGTGTCAAATTCTTAATTGCTTCTAATTTTTTATCAAGCTTGAATTTCTTCATATTGTTTGTCGTCCTTGGATGAATGGCAAAAACTATATGTTTATGTTTGGCAGCATTTTTTATAATCTGCAAAATATCTTTAAGGCCTTTTTCATAATCTACATTATGTGGCCGATGCATTGTCATCAAAATATATTCCTTCGACTTTACTCCAATTTTTTTAAGAATAGAATCTCTTGCAGCTTTTTTTCTAAAATGAACCAAAGAATCAATCATCACATTTCCTACAAAATGCACTTTTTCATCTGGAACATTTTCTTTGGCTAGATTGATTAAACCACTATGCTCTGTAACAAATAAATCATCACAAATAGCATCAGTAATTATTCTATTAATTTCTTCTGGCATAGATCGATCACCACTTCTTAATCCTGCTTCTACGTGAACTGTTTTGATTCCCATTTTCACAGAAACAATACTACAAGCTGGCGTTGGGTTAACATCTCCTACTACTAAGACCAAATCTGGTTGTTCTTTAAGTAATATTTTTTCAAAAGCCAACATCACATGGGCTTTCTGATGAGTGTGGGACCCCCCACCGATTCCTAAATGGAAATGGGGTTTTGGTAATCCTAATTGATTGAAAAAAATGTCAGACATTTTTTCATCATAGTGTTGACCTGTATGGACAATTTTGGATGTAATTTTTGGATGTTTGGAAAAAGCTCGATGAAGAGGCGCTATTTTCATAAAGTTGGGGCGAGCTCCAACTACACTTAGTATTTTCATGATAAAGATTTATTTTAAAAGGAAGCTCCTGGAATAGTTCTTTTATTAACTGTATCATTTTCAGGAAATGATGAGGGAATTGATTTTAACTTAAATTTGGACAACGCTTTTTTAGACTCTTTACACCATTTAAAATTTCCTCTTTTCCACTTATAGCTAAGTTTAAGTATGGCATTATTAGTCCATTTATTATTATTGGTTAGTGTTCTAAAGTGATTGGGTCCATCCCAACCAATAAAAAGAAGCCCCTCAGGTAGGTTTTTATAAGAAGTACAAAACACATTATTATCAATATCAATTCCGTCTTCTGCAAATCCCGTATAATTGGTAATTACTCCATCCGATAAAAAGACATTATTATAAAAAGTTGAATTAATTGGCGAAAATTCTTTTTTATTATAGACTCCTAAAGTTAAAGGGGGTGTTTTTGAAATGAATGTATTGTAATAAAAATGTACATTCCCACTTACTTTCATATGCTTTCCATTTTTGAGTTTCTCACCACCTTTCAAATTCCAGAATTTAAGGAGCTTAGTTTCTATTTCCCGAATACTTCCGTCTTTTAAATATTCATAAGGGTAGCTTTTTACATTGGAATATATTATATTATCATAAATGTAGACTGGTCCCTTCTCAACAGGAACTAGACTAATAGAAATAAACGCATTTTCAATGAAATTCTTTCTACATATTGTGTTCAATACTGGCCCCTCTAATTCGATCGCATCATCTCCTATATTTTTTAAGTGGTTTTTTTCAATTAATACATTCCCTGGAATAACTAGAATGCCATTAAAAAACCCTTCAATAGTATTTTTGCGAATATCAAATTTTCTCAATTCTCCACTCGCATAAACAATTGCAGATCCCTCCATTGATTTGGATTTTTTGATATCCATCCATAAACAATCAAAAGGAACATTCTTTTTGAGTATGCAATTTTCAATAGTTACATTTTGTCCTGTACATTGGAGAAAATAAAAAGCATCGTTAGGATTAATAATTTTTAAATTTTTAAAAGTGACATTATTAAGTTCACCTCCTACTGAAATACAATACCTTCCAGCATACATGAACTCGATAAGTTGGTCTTTTCCTCCATCAATAGTAACATTAGCTAAATTTCCAGTTGCCAATACTTGACCCGAGTAAGTAACGTATTGTGTTTTAGGAAAATCTTCGATTGGTTTATTCAGCGCAAGTATAATTTTATCTTTTCCAAAAAAAACGCCTTCTCCATTTGTCCCTCTTATCTTTCGATTTTGGAAGGATGCAAGATCATCATAAGACCAAAGCATTTCATTTTCATTAAAATAAAGATTATTTCGATAAGTCCAATAATCCGGTAGTGAACGATTAATTTCTTGATAGCGATTAGGAATCGCTGCTTCGTATACCCATTGCTGGTTTTTAAAATGTTTATTCCTTTCTTTCTTAATAAATTTCCAAGGCACTTTTGTTTGATTAACAAATTCAGGCATTACGCCGTAAATTTTTATAGCACCATCTCCGCTAGCTACAATAGATATATTGGACTTATTAGTTAACCTTAAGATTTCGAAATAATCTCCTTTGTGAAGAACTATTCTATCACCTGCTAAAGCATTATTAAATGCTGTTTGAATACCCGAAATTTTATTAGGATAAACGTGAATATCTTTTGCCACTCCACTTGTGGAATAAATAATCAATAAAAGTAATATTATTAACCCATTTTTCATCAAACTAGAAATAGTTAAATAATGATTTATATAATTTTTTCAATTCGACATATCCATTCTCTACTTCTAAATGTATTTTGCCTTTGGTGTTCTTAAAAGTCTTATAAAGTCTTTCTAATTTCCTTTTTTTATAACTCGCATTGGAGACCTTTTTACGCAATCTGAACCAATATGCAAACTATCTACTGAATATGGGTCTCTAATTTTTTATGAGAAAGCCCTTTAGCTTGATTTATATCGTTTGGATTGTTTATATGAGTAAATTGATAGAAAGAGAGAAAGGGAAAAAAATATTTAAAGCACTTCATAAATCTCTATTAATTTTTTGTACAGTTTCTCTGAAGAATAGTTGTTTCTTAATTTCCAGTATGCATTTTTTGCTTTTTCTTTAGCAATTTCAGGAGTATTTAATATATCTTCTAAAGTATCGGATATTGTCTTCGGGTGGATATCTTTTATACTATATCCTGTTTCGTCAGTAATTATAGAATCTAAAAAACCTTGCTTAGAACTGATAATTACTAGTCCATTCATCATTGCTTCATTTATACTATTGCTATGACCTTCACTTTTATGAATTGATGGAAAACAGAAAACATCATTCTCCTTAAAAATTTCCAGCACCTCATCAAATAATTTAGGTCCTTGCCTATTAACTGTTAGGTTATCATTAGTAGAATAATTATTCAACCATCGTGTAAATTCAATTTGTTCAGAACCAACTAAAGTCAATACTATTTTATGTCCTTTTTTAGCTGCTAAATTGCAACCTTGAACCAATTCAAATACACCTTTACCTTCATAACAATAACCTACAAATAAAACTTTCAAGTGATCATCACTTAATATTTCCATATGTTTTTTTGGTATCACACTACTAGGTACATAATTAGGAAAATAAATAGCTTTTTTATCGAACTCTTGTTTTATAAAAGATAAATATATTTCTCCTTCAGCCAAAATGCAGTTAGATTGTTTTATTATATACCTTGTCAACCATTTAAAAATGGAATTAGTAGATAAATACCAGTTCATAAATATTCCTGCTTTAATTTCATATACAACTTTTTTATTAAACAAAATTGATACAAAAACAACCATAAATTCACGTGGAATTGCCGTCCTATATTGCCCTAAAATATGAACAATCTCTATATTTTTTGAAAAAATATCTTTAAAAAAAGAAATAGTATCCACAATAAAACGCCAAACAAAATTATCAAATTTCAATTGCCCTCTAACTGTATGAAAGCTAGGAATAACTTCAATTTTCTCTGATTTAAAATAATTAATATAAGTTATCATATTTCTAGCATACCCTCCTACTGCTAAATTTTTCATCTTTTTTTTAGATCCTGAACGTATGTAAGGACCATACAGGAGAACACGAATCTTTCTTTTATTCATTGTTTATATATATTTATAACCTTATATGGAACGCCAGCAGCTACGTAATTAGAAGGGATATCCCTATTGATTAATGTGATTGTACCTAAGTAGTTCTCAATGATTAATTCGGTAAAAATTGGTCTTTTGGTATGCATGGTAACATTATCCAGTAACAACCGCCGTTTTTTTGATGAAATCATTAAAGAAACTAATAACCACCATAGAATCAATACTGGACTATATGGTATAGCCATGAAAATCCATATCACGGCTCAGTAATCCAAACACATTAGTTCGGGCATATTTATTGGGAATGATTGCCAAATGCTGGTCTTTTTTTTGCCTAGCAGGTGGTAAATAACTATTCATAGTGAAACCGCTTTCATCTCCATAATAAATCTTGATAAGCCCTTTTTTTTAATCCATCACAATCCACAAAGGTGAATGACCTTTACTTGATACTCATTTGACCTTGGCGAGGTTTTATCCATTTACGAATCCGTTGATAAGTGAATTAACATCCTTTTATTGATTTTTAAATCAATTTTTTTGGACAGTTTTTCGCTCACTTTGTTCAAGTTCAGAGGTTCATCTTCTACGGCTTTTTCTAAGACTACTATCTGTCCTTTATTAAGTCCTGACAAAATAGTTTTTTGACCTTGACCTTTATTATTTTTCAAATTGAATATACCGCCAGAAGTATTGGATTGATTATCAAGATAATCCTAATTAATAACGATTTTTTTGAAACTAACATAAGCCTATAAAGAAACCTCCACAGAGTTAATTTCTTTAAATATCTCTTGGTACTGTCTCATAAATTTTTCTTTTGAAAATAGTTGAGCTGCTTTTTTTCTAGAATTCAACCCCATTTGATTCCTTTCAGCTACACTTAAAGAGCAAAATTTTTCTAATTTTTTGAATAACCCTATTTCATCATCAAGATGAAATAGGAAACCCTCTTGTCCGTCTTCAACCAAAAGGTGATGATCTAAGACATTGCTTATAAGAATAGGTAACCCAGTAGACATTCCTTCACAAGCTACATTAGGTAATCCCTCTACTTTTGATGCCAAAACTAAACAATCGCTACCCTGATATTCTTCATGAATTTTTAAATGAGGCTCTTTCCACGTCCAATTTGATCTTAAATTGTTTTGGTCAATTTTCTCATCTAAGCGATTGAAGTAATCCTTTTTATGGGAATTAATTAAAAACTTTCTCCCAATCCAAATAACTTCAAAATTAATAGACTGATATGATTTTTTAAAATCTCCAAAACCATCAATTATTGCATCACCATTTTTATATGAACAAACTGTCCCAACAACTAGAAATCTTAACTTCTTATTTTCATATTTGATAATAGGCGAAAATTTCTCTAGATCAACAAAGTTATAAATAGTCCTAAATTTATTTTTAAGCTTTGGAAAATATGTACACCACCTTTTTCTCTCATGATGAGAATTACTAATGATCATTTCAGCATGTCGATTTGTCCATTTCTTTATTTTTAAACTAATCCAATCCAATTTTTTAAAATTGGTCATTGAACGGTATGAGATGATCGTTTTTACTTTTCTATTTGATATTTTTGCACATAAAACATTGTAAAAGTTTGGCGTATCCAAAAATGAAATAGTTATGTCTATTTTTTCATTTTGAATCGTTTTGGTAAGCTTGCGAATAACATTTAAGCCTATTTTATTTATTTTCAATTCATGAATTATTCTTATTTCATGATTTTCAAGTCTTGAAATAAAAAAATCTTGTGGATAATATGTGTATACTAATACATCATACCCTTTCTTTTTCAACTCAATTGCAAGTAACGTTAATTGATTCTGTGCCCCTCCTGAACAAAGGCTATCTATAATTAAAAGTATTCTTATTTTAGCCATTTGTCATACCACATTTGAAAAACTAACATATGCCAAATAAACACCTCACTTTCAGGTGATTTATTCTTAAACCTCTTCAAATGTTGTTCAACAAATGAATAATTGAATAGGCCTTGACTATTAATTCTTTTTTTTGAGAAATATTGGGATATCAAATACGATAAATCTCCCTGCAACCAATCAATTACAGGTATCGCAAATCCTTGTTTAGGCCGATCCATAATTTCTTTTGGAATATACTTATGAGTAATTTCTTTCAATAGATATTTGAGTGTTTTGTTTCTATATTTCACACCAAGTGGAAGTTGAAATGCCCATTCTGCTATCCTATGATCTAACAAAGGCTCTCTCCCTTCTAAACTAACCGCCATCGCAGCTCGATCTACTTTCACCATAATATCATCCTGCATATAGTGTTGGTATTCCGCAGCAAAAAGACTATTCAAGTCAGTCGAGTAGGACAGGTTTCCAATAACCCCTTCTATAGAAACACCTCTAATAAGTTGATTAATTTCTCTAGAAAATAGATTCTGAGTCTGAATGGAGGGAATGGAACTGATATTCGAGCATTGAAAAGTCTGCCATATTTTTTCTCGGATTCTATCTTTTGAGGCAACAGTTGATCCCAAAGAGCCAATTGTCTTATTGACAAAATCAGGCAACTTGTTCATTACTGATCCCAATTTGATCGCTTTTAAATATCGACTATACCCAATAAATTGTTCATCTCCACCATCTGAAGAAAGAGCGACCGTTACTTCTTCTCTAGCCATTTTACTGACTAGATACGTAGGTATAATTGAACTATCACCAAAAGGCTCATCGCAAATATCTGCGATCATTGGAATAATGCTCTTCGCTTGCTCCATAGAACAAACCATTTCATGATGATCTGTTTGTAAATGTTTGGCGACCAATGCTGCATGGTTTGCTTCATTGAAGTTATCATCTTCAAAGGCAATTGTATATGTTTTAACCTTCTGAGTTCTTTCTTTTTGAATCAATGCTGTAACCATTGAACTATCATATCCTCCACTTAGAAAAATCCCTAAAGGTACATCTGAAACCATTCGATAATTACAGGCTGAAGTAAGTAATGATTCTGTTGTTTCAAGACACTCTTCTTCCGTTAATTTCTCTTTTCTTGTTTTTACACAATTAAAAACATCCCAGTATTTCTTTTTTAAAAAACTTCCTTTTTGTAGATCAAAAATCAAATAATGGCCTTGATCCAATTTATGACAATTTTCGAAAATACAATTTGG
The DNA here is from genome assembly GCA_905480595.1 of uncultured Saprospiraceae bacterium. Lineage (GTDB taxonomy): Bacteria > Bacteroidota > Bacteroidia > Chitinophagales > Saprospiraceae > CAJQQY01. The sequence goes on from CAJQQY010000144.1 coordinate 21,168, forward strand.
GGTGGAAATATATCCGTATTGAAAAAATTCAGCAAGACTCTGAAGGTTTAGCTGTTTCTCAAAACTCGGAATTTGATGAAAGGCTTTAAGTTCAGATGAAAATAAGAACGTCTTATTATTCCAATAATAATAAAGAGGCTTCACTCCCGCTCGATCTCTAAATAAAAATATTTTGTTATTTTCTTTATGATATAATGCAAAAGCAAACATTCCAATAAACTTATGAACACAATCCGCCCCCCATCTATCAAATGCAGATAATATCACTTCAGTATCTGAATCAGAAATAAATTTATAGCCTAAATCAATCAGTTCTTTACGAATTTCGCAGTAGTTATAAATTTCTCCATTAAAGGTAATATGCAACCCATGTTTAGCCATAGGTTGTTTTCCTGACTCAGACAAATCCAAAATGGATAATCTTCGATGACCAAATCCTATTGTTGCTTTTTCTAAAATCCAATTTGAATAACCAACTCCGTCAGGACCTCTATGCTCAATAGAATCTGTCATTCGAATTAGGTCTGGTCTATCCAACACATTATTAAAATCAATAAATCCAGTTATTCCACACATTATTTCGATTTCATTTTAGTTAAAAGAACTATATTCATTCCAACCAATACATAAGGAGGTTGTGTTATTTAATTCAATAAATCCTATTCCACTCTCTCTCATAATATCGCTCATAAATTAATAGATACTTTAATACATTAATGTGAGGCTTGAGTCACTGATCTAATAAAGCGATTTAATTTTTCAGTATAAAGTAGGTTTCTTCTCCAAAAAAGCATACGCTGCGATGGTACCTATCATGTGAGCAATTCCATTTTGAGGACTTCGATGTCGAGTATGTTCTATATCACCAACAGTCATCAAAATATCATTGCTCTACTAATTGGTATTTTTATTGAAGAGCTAACAGTTTGTTCTTCAAACTTTTTCTAATTTTTGTAACGATTATTAAGCTAACCAAATAAAAGTGTTCAAAGAGTTTTTACAAATTTCCTTTATCACTATAACAATGACTTTGCAAACCATCATGAAGCGTGTGTAAAACATTTTTGTTGTTTTCACTATAATTTACAAAACTACAATCAGCTGATTATCAAGTCATCAACACATACCTCATTTTATACATAGAAAATTAGTCTGGCGTAATGACAAATATGTTATTGCTAATATCATCTATGTTCGGATGATTATTTGAAGTAAAAAATTTCTTTTTTAAGAAATTTTCAAAATAATTATTAATAAACGTATTCGAGAAATCATCAAGACCTTGGAATCCAAAGCAAGATTCACCACCATTTATAGCTGTATTTCCCTCAACTGTAAAAAAACGAGTATTAGCAGAATATGTAAACCAACCTTCATTATGACCATTTGAAGTTGCTGGTACAAGACAAACATCTTTAGTAGTATTATCGAGTACAAAGCTTTCACTAGTATTTGACTCTGGACAAGAACCATGGACAAAGGATCCATTTAAATTAAAGGCAGTAGAATTTTTGACTATACCTCCGCACATAAAAATATTTTCACCAGGAGAGTTAACGAAAGAACTATTTTGAATCATCATTCCTTCTCCAACACTTATGGTATTATTATATCGCCAGTCATAAGTATAACTATTACAATTCTTATTACCATCGAAAACAACATTATCAAAAGTTATATTAATATTAGCATTAGGTTGAGGACGAATAAGTGGAAATTGATGAATTACTTTAGCACCTAAATCCATTGCATTTACAAATTGTTGATAAATTATAATTGTATCACCACTAATTTTTTTTATGTTTAAAATCTGTCCAGAACTATTATCAAGATGGTCGGGACTATTTACTAAAAGAATCCAATCTCTCTTTTTAAAACCTTCGGAAGATGTCACAATAATGGTATCTGAAAAACTAGAGGAAGGAAGAGCTAGAGTCGTTAACGAAGTACAAGCTCTTTTAAAAATTGCATTCTTGATCGTCAAAGGCTTGTATATATCTAATGGTTGCCCTTGAACCAAAATTGTTTGATAATTAAAATCAATTGTATCCCCATCTTGAGCATTATCAATAATTGCAGCAGCCTCAATACTACTCATTATATTATTACTTAATAATAATTCGTTTGTGCTAATTTTCAAAGTCGTAGTACTAACGTCACAATAATTGTTCTCATCGCAAACTTCAACCGAAAATTGCAATAGAGTATCTATAACAGAACTTGGGATAATAGAAATTCCATCTGATTGTTCATTTATTCTAATATTTACAGATGGATAATCAGCTAAGGTTATAAGTGCATTTCCACCTACAGTTTGATCATTTATTTTAGTAATTAGAAGAATATTAGTATTATCTTCATCATTCTCAAGGATTTTATGGATATAATCTTGGTTTTTATATATTAGAAAATCATCTTGAGTTGTCACTTCACAACTTTCAATATCAACCCATTGACTAAGTTCAAAAGTTTGTCCTTGTATAGATAATATGGCCGTATATAAACCAGAAATTAATACATCATTTTGGACTCGAAATGTAGTATCTTGAAAATTTAATACCTGATTATCAGGTGTAATCCAAGATACTTCGTCGTAACTCTTATCCGATACTTTAAAATGAATACTATCTCCAACACAAACAGGTGTTGAAATATCAATATTTAGCTGTTCTATTTTGGAAGTAAAAAAAATAGAATCTGCTTTCCCTGTAGTGTTCTTATGAATTAATAAGGTATCACCAATTAAATTTATAGTTCCCGCATCATTAACTTTATCAGCATAAAGAGCATACGGAACAGAGAGTATTTGTGAAGCACCAAATGGAATAAAATCGCTAGATCCTTCTAATAAAATTTCAATCACCAAAAACTTTGGAGTTTTCCATTCGATTAATAAGAAATCTCCAATTTCTATCGTTCCAGTCCCAATTTGAATATCAATTAACCCGAAAGAAGAGGTCATGACTTCGTGTTCTTCCACATAAGTAATATTATCCCCTGTGATATCATTGGTTATAGAAACTTTTAAAGTAATGTTATTTTCTATTAAAGGATCCCCATTTAAATCTCTAATGACTGCTTGATAATTAATAGCTTGAGGGACTTGAGCTAGAGACAAACTTGTACTGAAAAAGAATAGTAACAAGCAAAAATAATTTTTCATAATTTTATTACCTTTAATGTATAACTCAAATTACTCTCTTCGGTTACTTTTAGAATAAAAAGACCAGAGGGAAGATTATTTAAATTAAATTTTGTGCTTGATTCAGGCGTAAATTTTTGCATTAAAATTCTCCCAGATATATCATATAATTCAACCTTTTTAATTTTTTCACTTTCTCCAAATTTAACATGAACAATATCATTTACAGGGTTTGGGAAAATTGTAATTGCCGGGTTTACTATGTTCTTAGTTTTCGTTAAGAAAAAATAGTGTTGATGAAATCCTTCCGTCAGTATGATCTCGTTATAATTTTTGGCATCAATAGCTACTTCCCCTAATGTTGCATTAAGGATTATACCCTCATTAGTTTGTTCGCCTCCTAAAGAGCCAATCACTTGTTGTGCTACACTTACATGATAATAAAACAATATTGTTAATAGAAGAAAAATAAATTTATGGGTAAATATAATTTTCATTATCGAATCAATAAATCCAGTTTTTCCACACATTACTTTGATTTAGTTAAAAGAGCTATAATCATCCCAAGTATTGCATTAGAAGTCCTATCATCTAAAGCATTATGACTAGTTCCACATATATTTATCAAATAAACAGTAACAAAACCCATGATAAAAAACCCCAAACCTGCATTGGGATAAATAAGACCTTGAAAGCCCATATAAATAAAATAAAATATAAAAAGTAAGAGAATGAATATTCCAGCTTCCCCGAAAATCATCAAAAATGTATTATGAACTCCAAATTGCATCTTTCCTCCTTTAAATCTATGAAAAGAACCTAACCCATTTCCAATCAAAGGTTTTCTTTTTATCAACCTCCAACCATATTTAAATAAAACATCTCGGTCAGAGGTGGTTTCTTTAGTAATTTTACCTTGAAGCAATTCGTATGTAGCTATAACTCTTTTTTCTTGCCCTCCAGTTAAATTAGAAACAATTCCCTCAAAATTAAAAATTGCATATTGAACACTAAAAAATATTAAGGTCAAGAATGTAAAAATGAATACATTGGTTTTTAAGCCATTACTCCTAAATGAAATTACAGTCTTAAACAAAAAGATAAAAATAAGAAATAGACTTAAAAGAAAAGCTGCCTTGGAAAATGAAGTGATTGCTCCAAAAATGGCTATTCCTATTAGAGGAAGTATCCATAATTTTCTTTTAAAGACAATTAATGCTGCTAAAAAAACAACCAGAGAAAGATTAGCAAATGCTCCCGCTTCATTTGGATTAGCAAAAAAACCAGTACTCCTTTCTCCTGAAAAATCAATTCCATAATTAAAACTTGACTGCAACCCTATAAAGGGACCTATCGCTACAAAAACCGAAGTAAAAAGAAAGAAGGGGAAGATATATTTTATAATAAAATTAAGATCTCTTTCCTTTAAATAAACTGTCGCTCCAATATAATAGGCAAGAATAATAAGAATACTTGAAATGTAAGACCTGAATAAACTCGTTAGTGATGTTCCACTATGAACTTGTGAACTATCCCATAAATATGAACCAAATGCAATATACATATACATTATATAGAATACTATGATGGTTATCACCCACCATTTATTAATTTTAATCTTCTCTTTAAACCATCCCGTATATATAATAATCAAACTTAACAAAAGCATCAAGGGTGAAAATGGAGCGGTAATACCAAAAAATAAAGTACTTAATCCATTAAGGTTACAGAAAATAATTGTGGAAAGAGCAACAAGGCAAAGCTTAATAATTGTTGTATATTTAATTTTCAAGTGACTTCTTTAATTTATCTGCAACATTTTCTAATTGGAATATCTTGCTCGTTCTAATTGCATTACAAACTATTCGTTCTACTAGAATTTCATCATTACATAGTAAATCGATAGCCTTATATATTGCTTCTTCAGATTTTATATCTACATTTAATGCACAATCATGTTCATTTAAGAAATTTGTTAAAAAAACTCCTTTTGGACTGTGTGCCAAGATTGGTTTACCACTTACTAAAAGAGGGATAGTTCGTGTAGGAAAAATAGTATCATATTCGACTTGAGTACGATCACCATCAAAACCATGTGGTAATAGCATAATATCACACGATTTAAGTTTATTATGAAAATCTAATTCAGATAAAAAACCATAAACTTTCATTTCTGATTCTTTTATACCATAACTTTTAAAAACTTTAGCATTTTGTTCCCCAAAGACATGGAGTTCGAAATCCGATTTTTTACTAATTACTTTTGCTAAACGTACAGCTGCATCTCTACATGATTCATTTAAAGAACCTGTATATGCAAAAGTTATCTTATTCTCAAAATTAGTTTTAGATATAATTAATTCAGATTTGGGCAAATCAAATCCATGGACAAGTGTTTCAAATTTATTAGTTGGATACCTCATTTTATAATACTCCTTCATCCCATCACTCATTACAAAAATCTTTTGAGACACTTCGAAAATTTTTGGCTGAAACCATTTAGCAAACAATCTTCTATAACCTGAATAGTTATCTAAATAAGTATTATGAAACCAAGTATATAGTGGAATATCCATTTTCTTACTAACTCGAAAAGCTGCATAGAGATAAAAATCATCAGGAAAAATACAAAGCAATTTGTTTACATTTTCCTTCTTAATAACCTCACAAATTTTGTTAATGGTTTCTCTTATATTTATCCACCGCAGATGAGTTTGCCCTCTTCCGTATAAGTTAATATTAGGATTAACATAATAAATTTTAGGATAATTATCTGGCCAAGAATTAACATATTTATTTGAAGGAGTTTCTCCTAACATTACAAGTTGATTTCGGTCAAACTGTTTAGCAATATTATTTACAATTACTGCCGACCCAGTTGACCAAGGATATAAAGTCCAACTTATAATCATTAACTTTCCTTCCATACAAGTAATTCTTTTCTCAACTTTTAACTATTTCTTCAAATATAATTTGAAGAGGTTTTGTACCTTATATTCAAAATAATATATTTTCCTCCTGTGATATTATCTACGTCCTAGATTTTCCAGCCGAGTGCTTTAAAATGGCGAACGACTTCGGGTGTAATCAGGCCGGATGATCCGGTGACTAATAGTTTATTCATTATTTAAATTTATGCTTGAAATTTTTTAAATGTTCAGGATTAGTAAAAAGAAGTATATCTCCTTCAATATATTTATTGTCGAAATGTTGTCTTAAAAATGGAATAGTTATATTCTCTACATTAATTAAAGTTCCTTTTTTATTGAGTAGAAGCATATTGAAATTTTCATTTAACTTATTCAAATATGCTTCAATATCCATCTCATTACGTTGGAGGGAAGTAAGATTAAACTCTATACAACCAATTTGATCAATGTTTAGATTATGGAATTTACTCATTCCGTTTAGGACAAAAGGTTCAAATCCTTCTACATCTATTTTAAAGAGTATAGTCTTTAAATCTAGTTTTAGATTTAATATCCAATCATCTAACCGGTAGGAACTTACTTTTACTTCTACTGTTTTTTGGACAAAATTTTGAGGAAGAGCGGTTGACCTTCCTGAGGAAGTTTTATCGATAAAAAAGGTTACCTCCTCAATATTTTCATCAGCTGCGAGGCCATTAATAATAGCTATTTTCTCTTTTTGAGGATGGCTTTTTTTTGATTTGATTAAGTAATCATATAAAAAAGGGTTCGCTTCTACTCCAATAATCTTTTTTACAAAATCAGGATAATTATTATCTAAAAAAACTTCGCCATAGTTTGCGCCAACATCAAGTGCAATGTCTGGTCGGAACAAGTTCATGGCTGTGCGCCAGTATTTTTTTATATATGGTTGACCGGCTCCTTTGTTTCTCAGAAGGGAGAATCCACGACTTTCAAAAGGGTCAGCAAAAAGAAAATTTTTAGAATAATTAAGTGTTACCCGGTTTGGGGTTAACCTTTTTTCTTCAATTATTATTTTTAATAGAAAAAACCATTTGATTAAAAAAGGAAATTGTTTTTTGATTATTGCTTTCAATTATTTTAATTTTTTAATTAATGCCGTTACTAACCCTGTATATTGATTTTTTATCCATATCAAATCATCATTCGTCAGAATCAACATCTTTCTAATAGATAAATTAAAGTGTTTTTTTGTAAAGTAGATGCAAAATAAAGAAACAGAAAAATAACCTATACTGGAAGCTATCGCTGCACCTTTAATGTGAAATATCGGGATTAAGATAAAGTATAAAACAATACTTATTAAAGAACCAAATGCAGTTGCTTTAGAGGTGTCTAATATTCGGCCGCTCCCAGATAATAATTTGGTAATAACTTTCGCAGGTATATAAAGTAATGCTCCAGGAGCAAGAATCAGGAGAGGAATAACGCTTTCATTATATTCTGATCCATATCCATAAGGTATAATTATAAATATACATAGACAAACCCAGAGAAGTGCAATGAAAAAAGAGAGTGAAAATAAAAGGCGATGAATCTGCTCTGTTAATGCAATTTTAGCATTTAAGTCTTTTTCAGCAGCTATTCTATTAAACAAGACAGGGCCAATACTATCAGGTATTATCCATAACATTTCAGCCAAAACTACTCCTACTGAATAAAAACCTAATGATGTGGCTGATACCACTCCCCCTAATATAATTTGATCTAATCGTACATTTGCTTTGACAGACATATCTCCTAACCAACCCTTGATGCCATATTTAAAGCTTTTCTTTATAAATTTCACATTAATATTATAGAGCTGAGGGTAAATTTTGAAAAATCTAATGCATATTATTAAAGCTAATGAAACATTTAATATAACAAGTCCATAAATAACGCCATCTATTCTTAAGGCTAATATATAGATGAGGGTAATCATGATAATTGGGTTCATGATTACCTTCAAAATATCAAGTAAATTAAGTAGATGGAAACGTGAAGCCCCTTTTGCTAATCTACTTAGAAAAAAGAAAATACTATTAGATATTAAAACAATCCCTAATAGTAAGATTTGATTTTGTGTTAATTTATCATTCATTTCTCCCAAGAAACCAACCCTCCAAAATAAATACAACAACACCGTATTTATAAAACCAATAAAAATTCCAACACAGAGAGTTGAAAAACCGACCTCTTGTGGATTGAATTCCTTATTACTAATATAATAGGTAAACCCTCCACCAATACCTAGCGAGAATATGGGGATAAAAAAGGAAGTTATTACAAGAATGTAAGAATAAACCCCTTTTCCTTCCGCTCCCAGATACCGTGCAATCCAGATTGAGGCAAAAAAAGTAATCGGATACAAGAAAAGTTTTGTACTCAGATTACTTAAAGAATAGATTGCTGATTTCAACTATATAAATGGATTAAAACGGGCACTAAAGGCTAGGGCAATTCGTTTACTTCCAGCTTCACCTCTAAGTCTTCGGTGAAATCCTAAGGTATTCGCCATAACAAAGGTATTTTTCTTCGCAAGGAAATGTGTTTCTTCTAAATTGAGTTCATTCAACTCCTCATTTGAAATTCTACGGGAATGAATATTTCCTTTCCCCAAACTATATTTATAGGATTTATTATACCTATCTGTTATTTTATTGTTATTAGACCCTTTTACATAAACAAAGGGAGCATTCTTATATTCTACATCCGAAATATATAACCATGCCTTATGAGTATTAAAAAAGGTATCTTCGTGAAGTGTTGTTTCGGGATCTTTCTTAGCGTTATCTTCTCCCTGAATAAGGCAAGACAAGAGGCGGACTATTTTTTTTATATCTACATCTCGTCGTTCTGCGGCTTTAAAATATTGTTCGATTTTTTTATTTCCTAAAACAGCATTAATAGTCGAGTATTCCTTTAGTCTTTGATTCGCAATATTGGTATAAAAATTTGGACCATCTTCCCTTTTGACAGAGGGTTCCAAATTTTCTATTGCGTGGTGGCATTCCTTTTCTAATTGTTCGAATATTTCTTGAGGTAAAAAATTTGGAATAACTATGATACCTTTTTCTCTCAGCGTTTTAATATGAGGTGAAGTTTCATCCGTTAAGAATTTTGGTCGAATCCCATATCGTTTTTCTGCCAGCCAAATTCTAAAAGGCTGAGCACCCAAACGATTCACAATTTGATTGTGGATCATTTTTTTAGAACTAAAAATATTCAATAGTGGCATCTTCGAGAGTGCATAGTCAATTTTGTTCATGAACTATTTTTTTAGAGATGAAAAATGATAAAAACGAGTCAACTATTTTTTCAGTAGCAGGATCAGTAAAGTTTGCACATTCTTGTTCTATAGTCAGTTTTCGATTGCTTAAGTTAAAATCAGGGTTTAGAATATACTTTTTAAGCACTATAGCCAATTCATTAAAAGAATGAACAACACTTGCTCCACCTAAAGATGTGAATTTATTAAGATGGTTATAGTCGATCAATCTTTTAGAAGATTGCCAATATGGTAATTGATAATCGCCATCAAAAGAAGTTATAATAACAGGTACCCCACACATCAAAGCATCTATACTCAAGGTGCTTCCAGAGTTTAAGGAGATACTGCAACCTGCCAACAAATGAGAAAGTCTCGTCATATCCTGTTCCTGCATTGACCAGGGCATCTTACTTTTAACAAGTTGGGGATAATCAACAGCCACCCTTTCATTATGCATGGCCTTTAACCTTGGCAGCCAGCTTGAGTCTGCCATGCTACCCTGCACATTTTGTGGGTGAGGACGTACAACCAGTTGCATATCTTTACCAAAAGTATCCTTCCCTATTTCTACAGCCAACCATTCCACAATATCGATTTCTTTTGATGCGAAACGAGGGGAACTCATGCCAAAAAACAAGTATGGTTTACCTGCTTGAAGCCCAAGTTTTTTTAAATGGATTTCTGGTTTTGAATTTTCTCTACTTTCGATGTGTAAATCAAAATGAGGAACCCCACAAACGTGAATTTTCTCATCAGGGATATTATAGTAATCCTTCAATTCTTTTTGCATTATTGGTCCCCATGCAATATATTCATCGGCTAATTGGGGAAAATGCCCTTTACAGGAAATATTATCCCAGCTAAGCAGGTGAATAACTGTTTTAATACCTTTCAGCTTGGCTGCTTTGAGTAACATAGCTTCTGAAAAATTAACCGGGTAGGTAGAAACAATAAGTTCAGGATTGATTAAATCCAATAATGATTGAGCCTCAATATTTTCCAGATACCTCTCTTCTCTTTTTTTGTACCAAGTCCTTAAGCCTGGCATCATTTTGCATAAATAATAACAAAGCATCAATAACCTGGGACGTATATGTCTCCATGGGTTTTTTGCTTTATTAAACTTTGTTGTATGCAGGTGTTTTTCCCAAAGTGCAGGGTTAGCTTTAATGTCTTCAAGGAAATATTTTCGGGCATTATGATATTGATCGTCCCAAAAAGATAAATCAGGATTGAATTCAAAAAGCTCGACACCTGTTTTAATGCAGTAAGATTTAAGATTTTTATCTTCCTTATCTGGTGCTATCAAAGCCACCTTTTTGCCTTCTTCGACGAGAGTGCCAAGTAAATCGGTTTGCATCACCATCCGTGCTGCAAAGCCATGAGAAATTATATAACAAATGTCTATTTTAGCCATTTTTAAACATTATTTTTTGAAGCATAAATTCCGCAAATTCAAAATCGATCGGGTCATTGATATCAATAGATCTTTCTCTTAGCATTTCAAATCCTAGGCATTTATCTCCTATAATTTTTCCAGATTGAATACTTTTTATTTTGGAAGCATATACAGAGCAATTTCTGACAAATAACTCAGGAAGTTCATGTGCAGCCATCCTTCCAGCTTCTTCTTCTAGAAATGGTTTTAATTGAAGATCTTGTAATGTTTTAAGTTTTGCAGGATGTATGGCATGATCTAGTTTCATGATAGAAACAGAAGAATCTGCATCAGAATTATACAATAGTTTAATCGTATTATCAATATCTTCTCCTAAGGTAAATGGAGAAGTTGGTTGAATAATTACCACGATATCATACTCCTTAGATAAAGTTTCAATCGCATGATTAACATAAGTAATTGCAGGAGCCAAATCACCTGAAATATTACTTGGTCGTTTTAAACAAATTAAATTTTGATATTCTTTACCTATTTTTAAAATATCATCATCATCAGAACTAAGTACAAAGTCTGTGATCTCTTTAGATTTCAAAGTGCTTTCTATAGAATACCTGACAAGTTCTTTACCGCCAAGTTTCTTTTTATTCTTTCCTGGAATTCGTTTTGATCCTCCTCTTGCGGGTATTATTCCTAATATTTTTATTTTATCCAAAATAGAATTCTATTATTTAAATTTTTTCTTCAATAGATATTGCTCGAAGTAATTTTTGAGCAATAAACTTTTCTGTTTTTTCAAAAGATTCAAAAGTGCATCCGCCAATGTGGGGAGTAATAATCAAATTTCGATGATTATTTGAGTAATTAATCAAGGCATTATTTGCAATATTCGGTTCACCATAAAGTACGTCCAAAGCTGCTCCTGCTATCTTTCCTTCTTGAAGTGATTTTAATAATTCTTTATCATCTACGATTCCACCTCGACTAGTATTGATGAGCCATTTTTTTCTATTAAATTTTTGGAAAATAGCTTTATCAAAAAGGTGATGAGTTGATTCGTTATACGTTGCATGAATTGAAATAATATCACTTTCCTTTATACACTTTTCCAATGAATCAAATCGCTTTATATAATTTGGATGGTTTTTGGGTTCGGCATCATAAAATCCAACTTCACATCCAAAGGTGTAAAAGTATTCTGCAACGATTTCTCCTAAGCGACCGTAACCAATTATCCCAACTCTTTTTTGAAATAATTCAACTCCTCGAAACAAATCTCTTCGCCACTTTTTTTGATGAACATCAGTTACAGCAGGTACAGCATTTCTCATTAACATCATTGCTAACAACATAGTATGTTCTGCGGTTGCCCTTACTTCTTTTAAAAATTCTTTTTCCCCTCTGAGGCAAATTATATTGATTCCTTTTCTATTGCAAAGTCCTTCATCAAGGTGATCGATTCCTGTTACGGGAGTAACTAGATATTTACATCGAGTAGATTCATCAATAACATCATCATCAATTTGATAGGCTAAACGAAACCAAAAAATGTCAATTTCTTGAAGCTTTTCTTTTAGCTTTTCTCTTTTTACAGAGCCTGTTGTTACCTCAAAATGCTCTTTAAGTAAATCAATAACTTCTAGCGAAAAATCCTGCGTTTCGGCAATATGCAATTTCAACATACTAATATTGAAGTATTTTTTTAAAGTCTAATTCAGTTGTGGCAATAATATCAGCCATTTGTTTTCCAGCATTTCCACCACCGTAGGTGAAATCTTTTATTCTTTCTTTTTGAATAGAGGAAAGAATTGCGTTTTTAATATTTTCACTATTATAATCTACGTCAACTACATTTTGTCCTCTATCTCTTCCATTTTGTCTTGATCCAATATTCACTACAGGCACTCCCATATATGCACATTCCCGAATACCTACACTAGAATTTCCAATTAAGCATTTGGAATTATAAAGTAGTCGTAAGAAATCTCTTCCTTCCATATTTTTAAAAAAATGAATATGCTCAATGCTATTTTGTTCTCGGAAAGATCGAATGCCTTTTGATGTTCCATCAGAACCTGCATCCACATTTGGCCAAAACCAAAAAGTGGGGATATTTAATTCATGAACAGCTTTTAAAGTTTCTCCAATATGATTCCGAGACTCTGCATATTCAGTAGTCACAGGATGTTGAAGCACAACTATATAATTATTTTCCCAATCCTTAATTCGTCCTACCCCTCCATACCGTTCAAATGGATCATAATCTAATGCTGATCTTTGTATAACCTCTTCTGCCAAATCAATTGAAGGACAACCTGTATTATGAACTTTAGCAGGATCTTCTCCCATTTTTATCACTCTTTCTTTTGCTTTTTCAGATGCAACAAGATGAAGATCAGATAACTTCGTAATTGCATGTCTAACTTTTTCATCAATATTTCCTGTAATTTCTCCACCTTGGATATGGATTAAAGGAATGTTCATATAACTTGCAGCAATTGCAGTTGCCATGGTTTCAAAACGGTCTGCTACAGTCATGACAGCATCAGGTTCAAGTCTTTCAAAAACAGAAGACAATTCTAATATTCCAAGTCCTGTTGTTTTAGCTTGGGCTGTTAGATTTTCACCTTCCAAAACATTAAAAACTTTTGCAGCGATTGGAAAACCATCTCTTTCCATATATTTGACAGCAGTTCCATATCTATCAAGTAGTGCAGATGCTGCAACCACTAATTGAAGTTCCAAATCTGGGTGTTCATGGATGGCTCTAATAGCAGTTTTTACTCTACTATATGAAGGTCGTGCGGTTACAACTACAGCTATTTTTCTCATTTAAGTTAAATCATCTTTGGTTAGAAAATCCCATTTCGTTAAAGCACAATTCAATTTTTTTCCAATCACTTCTTTAAATGATGAAGCCTTAATTCCAAGGTTGGCAGGTTTTTTAGCCTCCAAATCATCAAAAGTAATAATGTGCCCTTGTGGTAAATCTTTATTTACAGCTAAAGATTTCTCAAAAATCTTCTTTAGTTCAGTATATTTTGATAAATCATTTTTATCAATTGGATTGTTTAATGCCGATTCAATTGCTCTTACTCCATTAACCATTTCGGCAATTTGGTCAATTTCCATAGAAGATTTTGCATCAGGACCAAACATTCTTTTATCAAAAACAGCATGAAATTCTAAAAGTTCAGCACC
>CAJQQY010000145.1 GCA_905480595.1 uncultured Saprospiraceae bacterium
TCAGTTGATTTTGAAGGAACTGCCGACTTGAAAGAAAATAAGCCTGTTGTTTGGTTGCCACAAGATGAAATTGGAAATTCTCCAAGTACACCTTTGGCATTAAATGATGGAATTTATAAAGGACAAATGATTCATGGTGAAGTGACTCATGGAGGTGTGAAAAGAGTTTTTGTAGAAAAGGTAAAAGGGGAATACCAAGGTTGTGTTTTCCGATTTATTCAGGGATTGGAAGGAGGAGTGAATCGAATGGTTTGGGGGCCTGATGGCGCACTTTATGTAGGTTGTATCGGTAATCCTGGGAACTGGGCACAGACAAATAAGTTGTGGTATGGAGTTCAACGATTGAAGTATAACAATACTCCTACATTTGAAATGTTGGCGGTGCGAGCTAAATCAAATGGCGTTGAAATCGAATTTACAGAGTCTCTCTCAGTAGCTGATGGTTGGGATAAGAAGGATTATCAAATAGATCAATGGATGTATTTACCAACTAAAGAATACGGTGGACCAAAATTGAATGAAGAGACTTTAAAAATCGTTTCAGTCAATGTTTCTGATGATCGAAGAAAAGTGTTTTTGGAATTAGATGGAATGAAAGAAGATCGAGTAGTTCATGTGCAGTTGAAGAATCATTTTATAAGTGAAAATAATAATGAATTATGGTCGACAGAAGGATGGTATACCATGAATTCCATTCCAGAAAATCAACCTGGTTTTTCTTCTAAGAATATTTTTGCAAAAATGGTTGACAATCAATTAGCTGATCATGAAAAAATTGCTGGTTGGGAATTATTATTTAATGGGAAAGACATGAACAGTTGGAGAAATTTCAAAAAAGAAACAATTGGTTCTGGTTGGGTCATTGATCAAAATGCTATTCATTTGAATTCTGTTCCTCGATCAGATGGTTCGTGGCAAGTGAAAGATGGGGGAGACATCATTACGAAAAGTGAATATGAAAATTTTGAATTGAAATTGGAATGGAAAATTGGAGCTTGTGGAAATAGTGGAATTATGTTTAATGTAGTGGAGAATGAAAAATATGATTACGTTTGGTTGACTGGTCCCGAGATGCAAGTGCTAGATAATACGTGTCACCCAGATACTAAATATCCAACTCATAGAGCGGGAGATTTATATGATATGATCGAATGTAAATACGTTGTTGTAAGACCAGCAGGAGAATGGAATCAAGTTCGTTTAATTTCTAAGAATGGAAAAATGGAACATTGGTTAAATGGTCATAAAGTAGTAGAATATGAAATGCATACTGATGAGTGGAAAGAGATGGTTGCAAAAAGTAAATTTAAAGATATGGAGGATTTTGGCTTAGCTAAAAAAGGACATATTTCATTGCAAGATCATGGAGATAAAGTATGGTTTAAGAATATAAAAATTCGGAAATTATAAATAATTTATTCACAAAGATGTGATTAGGTATCGGATCGATTTAAGGGATCCGATACCTTTTTTATTTCAAGTCAACTAGTGGGTATTTATTATTAATTTATTTAAAAACAAAATACTTCTGCAACAAAAAATTAAAAGTAAAAGCAATGAAAACTGCCACAATTACTTTGGAATAAATATAATTTAAAGAAGTGAATTCAGTCAGCAAATAAACCCCTAAAGTATTTAAAATCATACTTCCAGTTGCGACTAAAAAATAGCGAAATGCTTGATGAGAGATTTTATTTTCAGTTGAAGAAAAAACCCAATTCCGACCTAAGAAAAAATTAGTAATCGCTCCGCACATTGCTCCAATGGCATTTGATACC
This sequence comes from uncultured Saprospiraceae bacterium, assembly GCA_905480595.1. GTDB lineage: Bacteria > Bacteroidota > Bacteroidia > Chitinophagales > Saprospiraceae > CAJQQY01. The sequence goes on from CAJQQY010000145.1 coordinate 1,779, forward strand.
ACGTACCAAACTCCAATGATTTCAGTCAGAAAAATCACTATGCCAAAGTCAACCGCAGTCCCAATAAATGCTGCAACTTGAGCTGATAGAAATTCTTTAGTACCTGATTTTTTCTTCAAATCAGATTCATCAATTGGCGTATCAAGTGGTTCGTTTTCGTTTTTCATTACCAAAAATAAACAATGATTTGTAAAACGATATTGGCATAAATTCCAGCTCCCACATCATCAAGCATCACTCCCCATCCACCTTTAATACTTTCTAATCGTCTGATTCCCAGGGGTTTAAGGATGTCGAAAAATCGAAATAGAATAAACCCTAAAATTAGCCAATGAGTTTCAACTGGAATCCAAAGGACTGCTATCCAAACCCCAATCAATTCATCGACCACGACTTTGGATGGATCTTTTCCCCATTCTGATTCCAATTCATTTGTACTCCAGACTCCCAAAAGTGTAAAAATCATGGTTGCTATTAATAATCCCCAGGTGAAATATTGCAGTTCAGGTTGTTGCCATTTTATCAAAAATAAAATAAGTATTCCAACTAATGCACCCATGGTTCCGGGAGCAAAAGGGGAGTAGCCAGCACCCAAAACGGTAGCGTTTAATTTATGAATTGATTTCATTTAAATTGAATTTTAGCAACACGGTTTAAAATTTTTTCTCTATCTTCTATTCCTTCAATTCCTGCTTTTTCAATACAAAAACTTGCAGCGGCATTGGCAAAATTTGCAGCCTGAGAAATGTCTTTTGTTTCAAAATACCTAATCAAAAAAGCAGTTGCAAAAATATCACCTGCACCAGTTGGATCAATTAATTTTGAAGGGAAGCTAGGGAACGTGTGTTTATTGTTATTGGAAAATATATCCGCTCCTTTTTCTCCTTTTGTCACCACTAAAATATTAAAAAGTTCTGTCAATCTCGGAATTAGATCTAATTCGAAATTTAAGTCTTCTTCACTCAAAATAACTAAATCTGCTTTTTTGAAAACAGACCAATTTTCCAACATTTGATGATAAACTTTTCCATCAGAATTCCATCGTCGCATCCAACCTTGTGGACAAACAGCGACCAGCGAATTTTCGAAGTTATTTAAAAGATGAAAGTCTATTTCATTAGCAATTGGTCCTAATAAAACCATTTTTGGATTTTGAATTTCACTAGGAATATGACTTGTAAATATATTGTTAGATTTTTTTAATAAAAATTGCTGACGATTGTTACCATCGTATATATTTTTAAAAAAAGTAGTTTTATCAGAAGGGATAGAGTGGAGAGAAATATTTTGGAAGCGATTTTGAAATTCAAAATCACTTCCAAAACTTGTTAGAATTGCGGTTTGCAAATTCATTTTTCTAGCAAAAAGAGAGGCGTATGAAGTTGTACCTCCAAGGACATTTCCCGAAGGAGTCCAATCATGACAGACATGACCAATTGCTAAAAAATCAATAGCAAACATTACGCTTCGTCTTGATAATAATCTAAACCAAGGTGCGTAATTAAATCTTCGCCAGCCATGTGTCGCAAAGTATTATGCAATTTTTCTTTTTGTTTAAATAAATCATGTTGAGGATAAAGTCCTTTTCCAACCTGCGGTGATTTCAAGTAGAAAGATAACCATTCCTGAATCCCACTCATTCCAGCTCGCTGTGCTAAATCCATAAACAATGCTAAATCCAAAACAATCGGTGCCGCCAAAATCGAATCACGACAAAGGAAATCAATTTTGATTTGCATAGGATATCCTAACCAACCTGTGATGTCAATATTATCCCAACCTTCTTTGTTGTCACCATGTGGAGGATAATAATTGATTCTTACTTTATGATATAAATCCTTATATAAAACTGGATTTTTTTCAGGCTCAAGAATCTGTTCCAATACACTTAATTTAGAAACTTCTTTAGTTTTAAAATTATCTGGATGATCCAAAACTTCACCATCTCGATTTCCTAAAATATTAGTAGAGAACCATCCTTTGATTCCAAGCGCTCTAGCTTTCAAACCTGGAGCCAAAATAGTCTTCATCAAAGTCTGACCAGTTTTAAAATCTTTACCTGCAACGAGTCCACCATTTGCTTTAGCATAGTCAACAATTGCTGGAATATCACATGATAAATTTGGACTTCCGTTAGCATAAGGAACACCCATTTTTACTGCTGCATAGGCATAAATCATACTTGGTGGAATAGCTGGATCATTATTTCTCAATCCTTCTTCCAATGATTCCATCGTTTGGTGAACAGCACCTTCTTCGATGTAAACTTCAGTTGAACCACACCATACCATTACTATTCTTTCGCAATCATTATCTTCCTTGAATTTTCGAATATCTTCCATCAAGGCTTCCGCCAATTCCATTTTATTGGTTTGTGGTTTGATGTATTCTCCTGTTAATCTTTTAGCATATTCTTTTTGGAAAACAGCAGGCATCGGTTTGATCGCTTCCAAATCAGGTTTGATTTGTTCCAATAAATATCGATCTAAAACTTTAGCATTTACAGCTGCTTCATAAACGTTGTCAGGATATAAATCCCATCCTCCAAAAACGATATCATTCAAGTCAGCCAAAGGCACCATGTCCTTGATTAATGGATTTCTATTTTCTGTTCTTTTTCCCAATCGGATTGTACCCATTTGAGATAATGAACCAATAGGCTGGGAGAGTCCTTTACGAACTGCAATTACACCTGCAATAAGAGTAGTTGCAACTGCTCCAAGACCTGGCATTAAAATGCCTAATTTCCCATTTGTTTCTTTAATCATCTTTTTGATTTTTTCTTTTTATTAAAAAAAGGATTTAAGTTATGTTATTATATCAGTTTTAGCTAACCGCTTTGCCGTATTTTTCAAGCCAAGTTTTGACTTTTGTTTTCATTAAAAGTTGATAAATTCCAATTGTGATCAAAGCAGTTCCTACGCCACAAATTACATCAATTATATAATGATGATAAGTATAAACTGCTGAAAACCAAGTACTAAACATTAAAATGATTCCTAGAGTTAACCATTTTCGAAATTTGTATTTCCAACTAAAAAAAATCAGAATTATTGGAAATGCACAATGTAAGGATGGAATTGCAGCGAAAACATTTGCATTCAAACTATACATTCCTTCAAATAAATGTGTTCCAAAATATTTATCAAATTCAATTAATCTACCTGGGTTTCCAGGTGTATTTAAAAGTTCTTCAAAACCATATTTATCAACATACCATGGAGGTGCTGCTGGATATATAAATTGAATAATTAACCCCACTTGACTGACCATCAAGAAACCAAAAAGGTAGTTAACCATTTTTTCTCTTTGCTTCGAAAAGAATAAATAGAAAGAGAACATTAAAGGAACTGGTATCCATAAAAGATATATAATTGCCGTATAGATATCTAAAAATGTGTAGGTGAAATTTTTATCTAAATACTCATTAGGCGTTAAAACACCTTCAGGAGTAGAAATTCCAAACCATGCTTTTTCTAATAAATAAGGTTCCGCAATATGTAATGGAGGGTTTATTTCATAATTTGGAATTAGTCGAATGGAATCAAAGATTAACCAATAGAGAAGAATAAAACCAAAAGCCAAGACCATGTTTCGAGAAGTCTTATTGAAAAAGAATAAAACCAAAAGTCCCCAAATAAATAAATGGTGATCAGGTCTAATTCCTCCCAATGCGAAATGAACCCATGCAGTATATAATGCCCCAATAATGAAAAAAGGGATAGCACTTTTTGCTGAGAATCGCTGGTATGAATTTGTATGTATGTTTACGTAGTTCCCTTCTTCCAATTTGTAGATTTGTGTGAGTAGTTAGTTGGTTTTAATTATTTTTTATCCAATAATTCATGCTTGCTGTGATTCAATCTTCGAAGTGCAGTAATATTTGACATAACTGCTAAGACCATCAGAGGTCCAATGAATATGGAAATCGGCTCAAAGATAATAATGTCAAAGAAAATTTGTTTTTCAACATCAACAAAATATGAAACGAATCCACATAAAATGGCAGAAATACTAATTAATAAGATTCTCTCAGGTCTTTGCATCCAACCTACGCTACAATCTGCTCCTAATGCTTCAGCTCTTGCACGAGTATAACTTACCATAATGGAACCAATCATCGCAATAAAACCAAATACAGAACTCATGAAATAATCATGTGAAATGAGGTAATAGCAAATTCCTAAAAACATAATTAACTCACTATATCGATCAAGAACAGAATCATATAATGCTCCAAATTTTGAACTCATATTTCCCATTCGTGCTAATCTTCCATCAATCATATCGAATAATCCTGCAAACAAAATAATACCTCCAGCAATTCCGATATATCTATGATCTCCTCGTTCACCAAACTCTGCTCCAATAATTAAAATAACCGTAGCAATTACATTGATAACTAGACCAACTGTAGTGATAGCATTTGGAGTTACTTTTGAGCGAATTAGAAATTCAACAAAAGGGTTGATTATTTTATAAACTAAATCTTGTCCGTATTTTTTCATCATAACTTGTAAAATTGTAATTCTTTTTTTAGGCGGTGTAATTAGGTTGAAAATTGACTAAGTTTTTCACAAGCCAATAAACTCCTGCTCCTACTGCAAGTCCAGCTAAAACATCAACAGTATAATGTACTCTTTGTTGCAGTATCAGAATAGGAACTATAACTATTATAATTCGCATCCATTTTTTGACTAATGGACTTACGGAAACTAGTAATAATATCATCATTGTAGCACAATGACCCGAAAAAAAAAGGTCTCTTAATGCTACTACATGATTGGGTGTCATAAAACTCACTAAAGGATCTTGAAGAGCGACAATTCCTATTGGAGGTTCTAATGGAATCAAAAACATGGAATAGGATCTTAATAACTTCATTAATCCAATTGCAAAGCCTAAGCGTATTACTTGGATAGGTGATTTCATAATGACATCCATCAATACAATAAAAACACTTGAATAGGTTAGGAAAAAGATAATGTTCGACCAATCAATTGCTTTTGGTAATAATGCATGAATTGGATCATACAGAAGTGTACCACTTTGTAAATCAATAATTGCCAATGATTCTGTAATATATTTTATACAGAAAATCAAAAAGACTAGGCAAAAACCAATCAACAAGCAAAAGCGGGTACTAGAAAAATGAATTGCCCACATACTTGGGAAACTAATGTCTCTTTCTTGTTCTTTCATTAGGTTATCGTTCAATCCTTAAACTTTTGTAATAATAAAATGCAAAAGTAATCAGTTCCTTCATAATATAAAATAAGAAGTGCCTTGTTTTATATAATTAGAAAATTTTATCCGATGAAATGAGCGTTTAAGCGGATAATTTGTACAACTGATATTTTCCTTTTGATTTTTAGGCATTGAATGCCTAAATTCAAGAACGAAACTCAATTTAATTTGGTTGGTTTCATTCGATTTTTTAATAAAAATGTTTTAAACATATTTTGTGGTCAGGTAAAAAAAGTAACAAGCATGACTGAAAGAAATGGCTGCTACTTTTTTTTTCTGATTTAAAACACAAAATTTGGCTTAAAACATCAAAAATGTATAGCATGTTAAGTATCCTGTATCCAATTAGTTTTTCAATTAGCCTTTTTGGGCTTATTCTATGGTTTTATAATGAAAAAAATCCAACCCTCCGTAGAAATATGAGTACTATGTTTTTGGGTGGATTCGTAGCATATGCCTTTTCTTTGGCCTTTGCAGATGGAGAATTAGGCTTTAAACTCTGGGTGTTGTTTAGAGATTTAATGGTTTTGGGAACAGTTTCTACGCTTTTTAGCTTTTTTAAAAATAGTAAAGCTTTGTTCTTTGGAATGTTTGTTTTATTGATCGCTACTTTTCCGTTTACTTTTTTGAAAAAAATGAATAATACCTTTCCTCAGAAAATGGAAAGCAAAATAACAGATGAAACTAATGAAGTATCAAATGATATTTCAAATGAAAATCCTTTAAATGAAGTGGTTTCTAATTTGGATGAAAATGGGGAATTACTAGTTGATCTGGGAGAGGGGAAATCTATGGCAGATTTAGAAAGTGTAGTTGTAAAATACGGTTTAACTTCAAAAAGAGCATTTACTCCAAAAGATGAATCCGCTACAGATTTAGATGATTACATGGTTGTCAATATACCGACTGAATTTTTAAAAGATATTGATAAAATCGAAAACGAATTAATGGCAAGTGGTTCTGTTGATTATTTGGAACAAAATGAAATTGTCCAACTTTCTCCAATTGAGACTATGCGCCCATCCAAACGAAAAAGAACATTTGGAATTAACGATCCAGGAGTGAAGGAGCTTTGGGGATTTGATGAACTGCGAATGGATGACCTGTATAAATTATTAATATCTAAAAAAGTAAAACCGCAGCGGAAGGCTAACATTTTCATCCTAGATACAGGGGTAGATTCGGAACACGAAGATTTAAAAGCTAACTATCAATCTCATAAAAAAGCATATGATTCTGACCGGCAAGGTCATGGTACTCATTGTGCAGGAATAGCTGCGGCTGTTACTAATAATAAGTTGGGAGTAGCTTCGTATTCCCCTAACAATAATTTTGTAAATGTAACGAGTGTAAAAGTCTTAACCGATTATGGAGGCGGAACGCAAAAGTCTGTGATTTCTGGGATGTTAGAAGCTGCTGATAATGGGGCAGATGTAATATCAATGTCTCTGGGTGCTCCTTCAAATAAAAATAGAAAACGTGCCTATGCTCGAGCAGTAAATTATTGTAATCGACAAGGTGCTATCGTAATTGCAGCAGCAGGGAATAGTAATATGGACGCTTCGAAATATTCACCTGCTAATGCTCCTGGAATAATTACCGTATCAGCAATTGACACCAATTTACATCGAGCACATTTCTCAAATTATGTTCAAAATGTTCCTTTTGGAATTGCAGCACCTGGTGTAAATATCTATTCTACGTTTCCCAAAAATCAATATAAAACCTTCAACGGTACTTCTATGGCTTGCCCTTATGTTGCAGGATTAGTTGGTTTAATGAAGAGTATAAATCCAGAAATTAATACTAAAGAGGTTTATGAAATTTTGAATAAAACGGGAAAGAATACTAAAAATACAAAGGAAACCGGCAAGTTAATTCAACCTTCTAATGCAGTAACTGAAATGTTGAAGTAGGATTTACAATAAATCATAAAATGAAAATCCCTTTTTAAATGTAACATTAGAAAGGGATTTTTATTTTTTTGAAATATAAATTATTGAGCCAAAATCTCAGACATTCGAATCAAATCTTTATTTGGATTTTTTACTTTTGAAATGGCATCTTTAAATGGTGTGAATTTTATTTTATTATTAACTACACCAACTGCCACATCTTTCTTACCAGCTAACAAACCTTCTACCGCGTGAAATCCCATTCTACTAGCAATAACTCGATCTAGCCCGCTTGGTGCTCCACCTCTTTGTAAGTGGCCAATAATGGTAACTTTGGTGTCGTAATAATCAAATTTGGCTTTTACTTTTGCAGCAATTTCTGCAGCTCCTCCATTTTGATTTCCTTCCGCCACAATCACTAAACTAAATAGCTTTTTTCGTTTTGCCCCTTTTTGTAATTTTTCAATTAATTGATCAATACTAATTTCAGTTTCAGGGATCATTACAGCTGCAGCACCACTCGAAATCCCTGTATTTAAACCAATAAACCCAGCATGTCTTCCCATCACCTCAACAAAAAATAATCGATTGTGGGAGTCAGCCGTATCTCTAATTCGATCCACAGCTTCGATAGCTGTGTTAACTGCAGTATCAAAACCAATAGTATAATCTGTTCCAAAGATATCATTATCAATGGTTCCTGGAATTCCAATAAATGGAATTTTATGTTCTTTTGAGAAGATTTGAGCACCAGTAAATGTTCCATCTCCTCCTATAGCAATACAGGCATCAATGTCATTGGCTTGCAAATTTTCATAAGCTAATTGTCTACCTTCCTTAGTTCTGAAAGCATCACTTCTCGCTGTTTTTAAAATTGTTCCACCTCGATGTAATATATTTCCTACATCTCTAGTCTCCATTCTTTTAAAATCACAATCAATCATTCCTTGATAACCACGAATAATTCCGTAGACATGTAAATCATGATAGGTTGCAGTTCTAACTACTGCACGAACAGCTGCATTCATTCCTGGAGCATCTCCTCCTGAAGTAAAAACTGCGATTCTTTTTATATCTCCCATATCGGTTTCTTTTTTTATTGAGTCGCAAATATAATATTTTCAATCACTCCGATTCGGTTTCAACTTATTATTTTGATTCTATTTTTTGATGAAATGCTACTAATCGATCAATAGGTTTTTTAATTACATTTCCAATTTTTAAGTCATAGCTTGACAAAACTATTTCCAAAATATCTTTAAAATAATACGCAACTGAACCTACAAAATGAATTTTTAGGCTTTGAGAACCATCGTATTTTAAAACATGTCTTTTGACAAATTCATCAAAACTTTTGTAAACAAGATGTTGGATATATGGATCCCCATTATGATTTGACAAGAATCTAGAAAATGATGCCAAATAAACGTTTGGTTTAGGATTGTCATATATTTTGTCTAAAATTCCTCGATGTCCTTCAGGGTATGATTTTTCAAAATCTTCCAAAATATCTTTTGGCATCTCTCGATAAAAATATCCTCTCAACAGTTCTTTTCCGATATGAGATCCACTTCCTTCATCACCAACTAAAAATCCCATATTTCTAACATTGTCAATTATTTCTATTCCGTCATAAAGACATGAATTAGAACCAGTTCCCAGTATGCATGCAACACCAGGTTCAACTCCACAAACTGCTCTTGCACTTGCTAGCAAATCATGATTGACTGTAATTTTTGCGTTTGGGAAAACCTTTTGCAAGGCAACTTCGACAATTGAATTTCGGTGATCATCTGAGCAACCTGCTCCATAATAATACACAGACTTTGCGTTTGATCTTTCTAATGAATCATCAAAATCTTCCAATAGTCCAGCTTCAATTGCATCTGAATTTTGTATAAATGGATTAAATCCACGTGTAGATTGATCGCTAATTTCACCTGAAGGGTGTAAAATCTTCCAATCTGCTTTAGTGGAACCACTATCTGCGATAAGTATCATTTGATGTAAATATTTAGTTTAATTCAAAGGTAGTGTAAATTTTACACTAAGTAGGAATGTTTTTTCAGATATATATTTATTATAAAGTTAATAGTTTGATAATCAGTTGGTTGTGTTTTTTAAAACAAAAAGTTTAAAATAAGTTTGCATTTTAAAAACAAATTGTTTTATATTGCGTTCGAGTATTTAATCTTTGCCAAAAATCAACCACTTATATCATGAAATATGGATTAACTAAAATCAGAAACTTTAGCAATTTACACTACGATAATGCCAGCATTTTTGTCAAACAAAATTGGATGAAAATGATTTTGATCGTATTTGTACTTTTTATTATTCTAAAAAAAGATATTAGTCTTAATTTGAATTTGCAAGCAGCAGGAAGCCATGCTCCAATGCAAAGTCAGCTTCAACCCAATTATGAAAAAGTAAATTTCCCAAGCGAACCCAAAATTATTGGACAGCCAGAAGCGGTAAAATCAAATTATAAACCAAAGAAAAAGAAGAATCAGGAAGCATCGATTTTAAACCTTCCTTATTTTGAACCGAAGCATTCTTTGGAGGAAAAAAAAGTAAAAAAGAAAGCTCCAAAAATAGGGAAAGACAATCGAGCAAATACTTTTGCCAATTTGGCTTTTATTTTAAATCCAACTTATGCTAAACGTAAAAATATTGACCGAGAAATTGTCATGGAAAAACAAGAGAATGTTTATCGTTATGTGAAAAGATATGCTGATGTAGCAGTTGCTGAAATGGAAAAATATGGAATTCCAGCAAGTATTACTTTAGCTCAGGGACTTTTGGAAAGTGATGCAGGAGAGAGTCGATTAGCTCGAGCTAATAATAATCATTTTGGAATTAAATGTTTTTCTAAAAATTGTCGAAAGGGACATTGTGCAAATTTTACGGATGATTCTCACAAAGATTTTTTTAGAAAATATAGTAACGTTTGGGAAAGCTATCGGGCACACAGCACATTTTTACAACGAAAAAGATATGCTCATTTACAAAAATTGGGAACCACAAATTATGTGGAATGGGCACATGGATTAAAGGCTGCTGGTTATGCTACGGATAAAAAATATGCGAATAAATTAATTCAAATTATCGAAACACTTGAACTCAATAAATACGATTCGTAAACGGCAACCTCAACGAATTATTCATAATCATAAAATGAAATATTAAACTTTGAAATTTCAGGTTTGTGAAAAGGAACATCCCATTGACCATCGTAGGAGATGAGTTCAGGAACATATTTTTCGCCAATGGTTTTTAGGGAAATATCCATTTTTACATCAAAGTCAAACATGGTTCCGCTGTGAGCTAAATGATAATTGCGGGCTATAACTTGAAAGGTTTTTTTATCAAAAAAAGTCTCCATGTATTTGATTACAGTTTTGTCTCGTTTTGTTCCTTCTTTCACTTTTGCTAAAAACACATAGCAATCAATTTCAGATTTATAGATTTTTGAAGAAATAGAAAAGTTATAATACTTTGCCATTTTCTCCTCGAAGATGGCAGTTTTTTTTCCAATAAAAGGAACATCTGCTTTCCGACCTGGATAGAAAATGAGTTTTTTTAACTCATTAATATGCTTGCTCATTCCAGTCAAGTTTTTAGAATCATCATATCCTTCTTGATTTTCGACTCTTTCTGATTCACAAACTTTTCCATAAGTAAAAAAAAGTCGATCATGCATTTTGGCGGTGTAGAATCGGATCTTCTTTTTTCGTTTATAATATTTTCCAGAAATAATCGGATTGATGATTTTCATGGTTCGGCATCTACCGTCTGAAGTTTGTTGGATAGTATTATTAAGACTTGCTTTGATTTTTCCTTTTTTGGAAAACATCTTGAGATCATTATCAGAAGTGTAAGTCATGGTTCGAATATTTCGAAATGCTTTGTAAAATGATTCGTCTTCTTGCACCATTTTAATAAAATCCTCGGCATTAAATCCTTTCCGAGTTGCCGTTACAACCAATGAATCTAATTCAATAGAAAACGTACTAAACTCAATCGTATCTTTTTGCCCAAAACTAATTTGAGTTAAACAGATGAAAAGTATAAAACAGATATATTTCACTTGAATGATGATTTTATGGAATAAAATTTTTCTTATATGGTTCAAAATTCATATCGCTCAAAAAATATTAAATTTTTCAAAACCCAAAAATGATAATTCTCATTTGAAAACTCTATTTTCGCAACAAAAATTATCAAGATGAAAAATATTTCAGTAATAGGTGCAGGAACAATGGGAAATGGAATTGCTCACGTTTTTGCCATGAAAGGATTTAAAGTAAGTTTAGTTGATATTTCGGAAGCTGCTTTAGAAAGAGCACTTGCAACGATTGACAAAAATCTTAGTCGAATGGTTGCCAAAGAAAAGATTTCTGAGAAAGACAAAAAAGCAACTTTGGCAAACATCACTACTTTTTCAGATACGAATGCTGGAGTGAAAAGTGCAGATTTGATCGTTGAAGCAGCTACTGAAAATGTAGATTTAAAACTTCGAATTTTTAAATCGTTAGATGAGGCTGCTCCGAAAAAAACCATTTTGGCGACCAACACTTCTTCGATTTCAATCACTAAAATTGCAGCAGTAACTTCTCGTCCTGAGAAAGTAATTGGAATGCATTTTATGAATCCAGTTCCAGTTATGAAATTAGTAGAAGTCATTAATGGCTACGCTACTTCAAAATCTGTAACTAGAAAGATCATGGCACTTTCAAAAGATTTAGGGAAGGTGCCGACTGAGGTAAATGATTACCCTGGTTTTGTGGCAAATCGAATTTTGATGCCAATGATCAATGAGGCGATTTATACGTTATTCGAAAGTGTAGCAGGTGTGGAAGAAATAGATACTGTGATGAAATTAGGAATGGCTCATCCTATGGGGCCGTTGCAATTAGCAGATTTTATTGGTTTAGATGTTTGTCTTTCCATCATGAATGTATTGCATGATGGTTTTGGAAATCCTAAATATGCACCTTGTCCTTTATTAGTTAATATGGTAACTGCTGGAAAATTAGGTAGAAAATCTGGTGAAGGTTTTTACTCCTATGGACATGGAACAAAAGAATGGATCGTTTCTAAAAACTTTAAATAACGGTTAACTGATAATGATGAACGGTTAACACCAATTGGTATTAACCGTTCATCGTTAATCATTCACCATTAAATTTCATCGATATCATCAAGTTCTTTCCATTGGTCGATTTCTCTTCGTTCTCTTTTGGTCGGACGGCCAGCTCCTTTTTCTCTTATTTCAGATCTTCCTTTTCCGATGTACCAAGCATTGAATTTGTTTAGCTCATCAGCAGGTGTAAGATTTTCATAGCAAGGTTCTGCTAGGGCAGCGGAGACTCTTTTTTCGATTAGTGTCACCACTTTATAAATCATGTCAAAGGAATTCTTTCTAACATTTAGAATCTCTCCACCTTCCAAAAGGGAGGAAGGTTTTAAGGTAGAATCTCCAATTTTTACTTTGTTAGTTCGGCAAGCATCTGATGCCTGAGTCCGAGATTTAAAAATACGTACACTCCACAACCATTTATCTACTCGTACTTTTTTCATACTTATATATTTATTTTTTAAAAAGTAATATTAATTAATTTTACTTCTTAAATCGCTCACTTTTCAACGGTGGCAGTTTAATTCTCATTTTTTTTAATGTCTCCAAAACTATTTTTGCAATAGAATAGTCTCTATAACTTCGACTGTCAACTGGAACAATATGCCACGGAATATCACTATTGTTAATTGCATATTCGTAGCAACGACGGTATTTAGTCCAAAGTTCCCGTTCTTTCCAATCTCCATCATTATGTTTCCAATTCTTTTCTGGATCATCAACTCGCTCTTGTAATTTTTCTAATTGACGTTCTTTGGAGAGGTGCATATAGAATTTTAAAACAACCGTACCATTATCAAATTGCAATAAATTCTCGAAAGAATTGATCGCATCCATGCGCATTTTTTGCTGCTTAGGAGTAATCCATCCGTGAACTTTTTGAATTAAAATATCTTCATAGTGCGAGCGATTAAAAATTTTGATTTGACCTTTTTCAGGAGCATGTTTGTGAATTCTCCAAAGGAAGTCGTGAGCAAATTCTTCGTCGGTTGGTTTTTTAAAACTAGTCACACTCACGCCTGAAGGACTACATGCTTTAAATACATTTTTCGTAGCTCCATCTTTTCCACTTGAATCCATGCCTTGAAAAATAATTAAGATGCTTCGCTTTCCTTCTGCGAGCATTTTGTATTGCAATTCTGCAATTTCTTTAGCCATTTTTTTAGTAGCTTTTTTGATGTCGTCTTTTTCAATTCCAGCAGGTGGAGTAGTGGGGATTTTAGAAAGTTTTATCATGTTGTTTTGTAAATTATAATAAATGTAATAGTTGACTATCTAACATACTCTTCGATCAAATGAAATTTACTAGGATGAACGAAAAAGCAATTCCTCACTCCATTATCAGTTGTCCGTTTTATACTTTCAACTTTTTTAAGTCCATCTTCAGTATGATTGTAAAATTCATAACCATGTTTGAGAAATATGGTTTCTAGTTTAGATTCAATTTTATTGAATAAAGTTTCACAAATAAAAATTGGTTTCATTTTCTCCAAAACGATATTAGCATTTTCAAGGATCAAATGTTCGGTTCCTTCTGTATCCATTTTTATCAAATCAATCATTTCCTCTTTATTCTCTATAATGTATTTATCTAGAGTAGTGGTCTTAACCTGAGTTTTGACAAAATTACGATCAGTAGTTTTACTTCCTGCATTACTTTCTCCAGCTAAATTATGTTCCAGGTATGAATATTTTTTATTCTTAATTTCATAAAATGTTATTTCTCCCTCTTTTTCTGATAAAGCAATTTCCTCAATTTTTATCTTTTGAAAATTATTTATTCTCACATTTTCTCTAAAGAAAAACAAGGGCCCTTTTGCTGGCTCAAAACCAACTACTTTGATATCACTATTTTCCATTTCTGCTAATAGAGAATAGTAACCGATATTAGCACCAATATCATAAAAGACGTTTACTTTTCTTATAAGATCGATAAAGATGTCAGTATATTCAAAATTCTGGTAGCCTTCCCAAAAAATTAAATGGGTTAGGTAATTAGTTTGATTGGTTTTTATTTTTAATTTTTTTCCGCCTGAATTTTGAATGCTTAATATTCCAGAAGGTGGAATTTTAATTTTTCCAGGAAGGATGGCCTGCAATGGTTTATTTATATTTCTTAGTACTTTATTAATCTCTGGATTATAAATAACTTTATAAAAAGCTTGCATCATTTTGTTCATTATTTTTTCTTAAAATTTCATTCTTCGGATATTACTAAATAAAAGTTATTCAGTAAACTATCGACTCATCTTAGCCCGCTTAACCAAATAACTCTGCAAAATCGGACGAAATCCTTGATTAATATCTGCTTCCACGAAATCCACTTTATACTGCAAACACTTCATTTTCATGGTCTCTGTAAATTTTTGCATTTGCTCCACATAATAATCTTTCACTTGATTTGATTGTAATTTTACTTCTTCTCCTGTTTCCATATCCACAAAAACGTAAGGACGATTTTCAAATTCAAAATCAATTTCCTTTTTCTTATCCACTACATGAAAAAGGACAACTTCATGTTTATTATGTTTTAAATGTTGGAGTGCGCTAAATAATTTTTCAGCATCTTCACCTTGTTCCATCATGTCTGAAAAAATCACGACCAATGATCTTCGATGAATACTTTCTGCAATTTGGTGGAGTGCCTCAGTTGTTGAAGTTTTTCGATTGTCCTCAGGATTATCAATTAGTTTTTGCAAAAAAGTCAACAGTAATCGATAATGAGTCGTACTTACTTTACAACGAGTATGTGTATTTATTTTTTCATCAAAAATACTCAAACCAAATGCATCTCTTTGCTTCGATAATAGATTCATCAGGGCTGCGGCTGCCAATGAAGAGAACTGCAATTTATTGGTATATTTCTTTTTGTTTTTATTATCTGGTTTTGGAAAATACATTGACGAAGATGAATCAATCACAATTTGACAACGTAAATTGGTTTCCTCCTCATAATTTTTGACAAACATTTTATCCGTTCTTCCATAGACTTTCCAATCAATACTTTTTGTACTCTCTCCAGGATTATACAATCGATGTTCTGCGAACTCTACAGAAAATCCATGAAATGGACTTTTATGCAAGCCGATGATAAATCCTTCTACAACTTGCTTTGCTAGCAAATCTAGATTCCCTAAATCTTTAACTTCAAAATTATCTAATAAATCCATTTTTTATTTTTTGAAAATGTTGGAATATCAATTTTCAGGTCTTGTTCAATATTTGATATTCAATAAAAAGTACTTTAATAATACGCTAAATAACGAGATAAGTTTTCCAAAGGAAAAAGCCCTCGTTCTGATTTAGAACGAAGGCTTTAAAGTATTATTTTTTATAGAAATATTAGATTTAATTATAAATCTTTTTTACTATTTCTTTTTAGCATTTTTAAGCTAAAGCTGCATTAATTTTATCTTGTAATGCTTGTTTAGTTGTAACACCAACGTGTTTGTCAACTACTTCTCCATCTTTTAAAATCAAGATAGTAGGAATACTTCGTACTCCATATTTCATTGAAACGTTTGGATTTTGGTCAACATTTACTTTACCGATAGTTGCTTTACCTTCAAAGTCAGTTGCCAATTCCTCAATAATTGGGGTAATCATTCGACATGGTCCACACCATTCTGCCCAAAAGTCAACTACTGCTACACCGCTTTTGTCGATTGCTACTTCTTGAAAATTATCGTCTGTGAATTGAAAAGCCATAATATTATTTTATTAACTGTTAAAAATATGATTCTGAATAATTATAAACACCTTTGACTCAAAATGGTTGCAAATATACTTAATTCATATTATTCTTCTGTCTTAATTAGGACAAAAATATCCACTACAATGTAAATGGTTGAACCAAGGTAGAAAGTTCTTCTTTGGAAAATGATTTTTGATAGAAAAGATGTGTTCCATCGGATTGATTTACCATAAAAATGGCTGGAACTTCTCCTGACCAATTTGGGTGAATTTTGCGAAACCAATCGGAACTCAATGTATCTGACGAATAAAAAACCTCAGAAGTCACGTCATTTTCTCGAATAAATGAATTGAGTTTATTCGAATTCTCAGCAGGATCCAAACTAAATAAAATAACATTGAACAATGAATCACCCATTTCTTTTTGAGTAGCTAATATCGTTTGGTTAGCTTTCATGGATTCAACACTATCCAATTTGAAAAATGAATAAATATGTAGAATTTCGTTTGAATATTGAATCAAAGAATCCATTTCCATTTTTGAAATACCAATAGCTATTTTACCTTTCGCATTAGCCAATTTTTTTTTGTCTTCATGCGATAATTCTGAATTTAAATTCGTTACAGTATGAGGCATGGCAGATTCAAATGGATCAACTTTAGCGGCGTTATCCTTTGGTTTATTATTTTTGCAAAAAGAAAAACAAATAGATAAAAAGACTAATCCGATTAAAAAACTATTTTTCATATTGTGTTGTTTTTAA
>CAJQQY010000146.1 GCA_905480595.1 uncultured Saprospiraceae bacterium
GAATATTTTTTCCCATTTTTCAGTAAATCAATGGTTTTTGTTTTTTGTGTTTCGCGTTTATCATTGAGATTATAAATTTTTAATTGATGAATTCGAGGAGGAATATTATCTGAAACGTTGATTCCAAAAAGTAATGGGTTAATTGGTTTCTCCGTTTTCGTATCTCTGATTTCAAAATGTAAATGAGGCCCAAACGAACGTCCAGACATTCCTAACTTCCCAACCTTATCTCCTTTTTCAAATACGAATTGATTCGGTTCTGGATAAAGTTCTACTGCGAATGATTCTTTTTCTTTTTGCATCATTTTCACATAATCTTCGACCTCTTTATCGAACTCGTGCATATGCGCATAAACAGTTGTGTAACCATTTGGATGATCAATATAAAGTACTTTTCCATATCCACCTGATTGCATTTTGATCCGTGAAACATAACCATCGGCTGCAGCATAAAGTGATTGACCTATTTTCCCATCTCTAGCTTTTATATCAATTCCAGCATGCAAATGATTAGGACGCAACTCTCCAAAAGTCCCAGACAAACGAATCGTTCCACTCACCGGTGAGCGAAAATAATTCTGAGGATATTCTTTGTCAGCCTCATAAGTATTAAATGTGTTGAATGAAAATAAAAAGATAGTAGCTAAAATCAGTAAAAGGGATAAACGCATTTTATAGTGTTTTTTGAAGACAAAAATAGAAAATATAATTTTGAATTAAAGGGAGGGAAAACTATTTATAAAAACTTATTCTTCTTCGTTTGACTTGTCATTTTCGCTTTTTGAAAAAAACTCTCCCCAATTTCCTTGCTCTGTTTTTTCGAATTTATTTTTTTCCATAAAACTTAAAAATTCTTTTCTACTGGTAAATTCTCCGCCCAAACTTTCAAGGTGTTTCGTTCTCTGCTGACAATCTATCAACCAAAAACCTAACTCCTTTAATTTTTGAACTAAAGTAATAAAACCAAATTTCGACGCATTCGATACTTTAGCAAACATGGATTCTCCAAAGAATATTTTCCCTAAAGAAATTCCATATAATCCTCCAACCAACTCTTCACCTTGCCAGACTTCCACCGAATGAGCAAATCCCATTCTATTTAATGCTGTGTACGAATCGATCATTTCATCCGTAATCCAAGTTCCACCAACTTGTCCTTCTCGATATTGTTGCTGGCAGGCAGTCATCACTTTTTCAAACTGAGTATCAAAAGTTACTGTGAATTTTTTTTGATTAAAATATGGCCGCATACTTTTGGATACTTTCAAATTTTGCGGATACAAAACAAATCGAGGATCAGGTGACCACCATAAAATTGGGTCTTCTGGATTAAACCATGGAAATAATCCCATACTATAGGCCAATAGCAACCGATCGGTGGATAAGTCTCCACCGACAGCTAAAATTCCATCTTCATTCGCGAGTTCGGGAGGTGGAAAGGAAAGTTCATCTGTTAACCAAAATACAGGCATTTATTGTCGCGTCGTTTTTTTTGAAAGGTAAATTTAGAAAGTCTTTCGAGACTTTGCAATTTTCTACGCGATGGTCTGCTGAAGCCGACCTAAAAAGTTATTATTATTTCTAGGCCAGCTAAAGCAGACCACCACGTGTTATTTAAAAACACTATTTTTGTCAAAAAAAATTATGAATTGGACTCCTCACATCAATGGCTTCAAAGCATACCTTTTGCTCGAACGTTCGCTTAGCGAAAATAGCATCGAGGCCTATTCATGTGATGTCGAAAAACTAGAGCGTTTTTTAATTAATAACAAATACGAGCTCTCGCCTGCTGAAGTGAAATTCAAAGAATTGGAAGCGTTTGTTTTCACTTTGAGTGATCTAGGTTTGGGAGCAACTTCTCAAGCAAGAATCATTTCAGGAATCAAGACTTTTTATAAATATTTATTGCTCGAAGATATTATCAATGAAGATCCAACTGAACTATTGGAGGCACCAAAGATCGCTCGAAAAATCCCTGAAGTACTTTCTTATGATGAAATTGCAAATATTATTGCAGCTATAGATTTGAGCCATCCGCAGGGACATCGGAATCGAGCGATGCTAGAAACATTGTATGCTTGTGGATTGCGAGTAAGTGAATTAGTAAATTTAAAGTTATCCAATCTTTATCCTGACATCGGTTTTATCAAAGTAATTGGAAAAAACAACAAAGAGCGAATTGTCCCAATTGGTGAGGAAGCATTGCAACAGATTTATTTCTACGTTAATAATTACCGAAACCAATTGTCGAAAATTCATCCTGAACATGAAAATATTGTTTTTCTAAATCGACGTGGGAAACGCCTGACGCGTGTGATGATTTTTATGATTATTAAAGAAGCGGTTAAAAAAGCAGGCATTACCAAAACAGTTAGTCCGCATACTTTTAGACATTCTTTTGCAACACATTTGGTGGAAGGAGGTGCTGACTTGAAAGCGGTGCAAGATATGTTAGGACATGAAAGTATTACGACAACGGAGATTTACACGCATCTAGATACTGAATATTTGAAGGAAACAATCATTTTATTTCATCCTAGAAATAAGCGCAAATAGTCCGAATCTATCGCTTTGGTCTTAAATATCTGCGAAGTAGGAGCTTCGAAGTACACTTTAAGAATTAATTAACCACACATATATATACATAACTTCGCAATTCCGTTTATTTTTGCGAGACTTCTGAACAACAGACTTTTATGCAAAAATATCTTTCATCTTTTATCACGACAATTGTTTTTTTGACTTTGATCGGTTGCGCCAATCAAGGTAATTTGACTGGTGGGAAAAAAGATACGATTCCTCCCATTCTTGATAACTCGAAATCGACTCCTAACTATCAAACAAATTTTGAAAAGCAAACGATTGAGTTAACTTTTAATGAGTGGTTACAACTAAAGGATATTTTTAAACAAGTAGTTGTATCACCTCCTTTGCAAGAAAAATTTGAAGTTTCCTTAAAAAAGAAAACAGTTCGATTTGAATTTGATGATAATGAAGTTTTACGAGAGAATGCAACTTACACGATTAATTTTGGAACAGCAGTTCAAGATTTAACAGAGCGAAATCCTGTGGAAGATTTACGTTTTGTTTTTTCTACAGGAGATTTTATTGATTCATTGGAAGTGACTGGACAGGTGGTGGATGCACTTGATAAAAAACCAACGAAGGATGTTTTGGTCATGCTTTATGATAATTTGGCGGATACGGTGGTGCGAAAAGAGAAGCCTTTTTATTTTGCTAAAACAGATGAAGGGGGGAATTTTTCTATAAAAAATGTTCGAGCAGACACTTTTAAAGTCTTCGCTTTAATTGATGGAAATGCGAATTATTTATTTGATAATGAAAATGAAAAAATTGCTTTTCTTAAAGAACCGATTGTTGTGACTGACTCGACGAAGGTCGATTTGACCTTGCAGATGTTTCAGGAAGAACCTCAATTAAAACTTCAAGGTGAAGAAAAAAAGAAATATGGACGCATTGCTTTTGGTTTTAATCGGAAGCCTTTGGAAGAAGAATTTAAACTTACTTTTGAAAATGTAGGGCAACGATCTTATCTGCAAACTCCAAAAGATTCAGTTTTGTTATGGTATGATTTACCGAAGGATACAAGCTGGAATGTATTTATTGTAAGAGATACTTTTCCGCCAGATACGATCAAAATCCCCAAACTATCACGGACCACTTTTTTCCAAAAAAATAAATTAACACCCGCAAAAAAGATTACTCCGAAATCAAAATTAGAAGTAAGAGCAAATAAAAACTTTTCGATTTTATTTAATCATCCTTTGGAAAATGTAGATACGAATTTAGTGGCAATTTTGGCAGATACTACTTTTCAGAGAGTTGTTCCGCAAATTGAAATTGATTCAACTGACAAGCGGAACTTGTTGATTCAATATCCTTTTAAAGAAAAAACACCTTATCAATTAAAATTTCTTCCAGGTGCTTTGACTGATCTTTTTGGTTTGCAAAATGACACCATCACTCAAATTTTAGATATCAAAACTACAGCTGATTTCGGAGATATGACTTTGAAAGTTATCGATATGCAGCTAGATAAAAATTATGTAATTGAATTGTTAGATAAATCAAATACTTTAGTTGAAATAATTCCGATGAGTGGCGATACGACTTTTAAGAAAACTTATAAATCAATTCCATCTGGAAAATATTCTGTTCGCATGATTCAGGATACCAATGGAAATGGACGATGGGATACTGGAAGTTATGATAATCTTTCACAACCCGAACCATTATTCACTCGAGAACTAAAAGAGTTGCGAGCAGGTTGGGAGTTAGATGCAACGGTCTCTGCTGATGAAAAAGCAAGTCCTAAACAAGGAAGTAAATCAACAGGTCCTCCTCCTTCTGACCAACCAAAACCAGATAAACCAAAGCCACAACGAGGAGGGAAAAATTAATTTTTTGTAAAAAAGATTCAAATGATTTTAAGATCAGAAAAACTAGTCAAAATTTACGGTAGCCGAAAAGTGGTAAAAGAAGTTTCCATTGAAGTACATCAAGGAGAAATCGTTGGTTTACTTGGGCCAAATGGTGCTGGAAAAACTACTACATTCTATATGACTGTTGGATTTATTCAACCAAATTCAGGTAGTGTATTTTTATCAGATGAAAATATTACTCAATTGCCAATGTACAAACGAGCACAAAAGGGAATTGGATATTTACCACAAGAGCCTTCTGTTTTTCGAAAATTAAGCGTAGAGGATAACTTAAAAGCAGTTTTGGAAATGACAAAATTATCCAAAAGTGAGCAAGCTGAAAAATTAGAAAGTTTGATTGATGAATTCAGTTTGCACAAGGTGCGAAAAAATTCAGGAGACTCCCTTTCAGGTGGAGAGCGTCGTCGAACTGAAATCGCTAGAGCTTTGGCTACGAGTCCAAAATTTATTTTATTGGATGAACCTTTTGCTGGAATTGATCCGATTGCGGTGGAAGACATTCAGAGTATTGTGGAAAAATTAAAAGAAAAAAATATTGGCATTTTGATCACCGATCATAATGTGCAAGAGACACTTTCAATAACTGACCGTGCTTATTTGATGTTTGAAGGAAATATTTTGAAGGCTGGAACTGCGGAAGAGTTGGCAGCAGATGAAATGGTTCGAAAAGTTTATTTAGGAAAGAATTTTAAATTAAGGAAAAAACATCTGAGAGAATAGACTTCATTTAATGGAGGTTGAACCTTAGAGATTTTACGTTCTCCCATACAACTTCATTTAGAATGAACTCTAATGTTTTTCATTTTTCTAAAGAAAGCGAGGCTAGGTTAATTACCTAGCCTCGCTTTTTTCATGGAATCTTTTTGCTTTTTCCTCGTGATATAAACTCCGAATAAAATCATTGTCATTCCTAAAAAGTGATAAATCGTTACTTTTTCTCCATCCAAAAATCCAAATCCAATAGCTACAATTGGAATTAAAAAAGCTACTGTTGAAGCAAAAAGAGCACTCGTCATTTGAATTAACTTAAAGAAAAGAATCGACGCAGCAACAGTTCCAACTAAAGATAAAAATACAATCGCTCCCAACGAGATCATCGCATCAGGATGAGTTTGAAGAATTTTTATGAAATCAGAAAAAAGTAAATATAATATTCCAACAGGAGCAACTAAACAATAAGCCGCTGCACTCAAATTAACTGCTGAGACATTTTGAAAATGTTTCTGAATGGTATTACCGCTCAAAGCATAACAGTAAGTTGCCAAGATTAAGAATAAGGCATACCATTCATTTTTATCTCCTGTAGAAACAACTTCTTCTAACTGAGGCATAAAGTAAGATGGCCCAACAATCAAAAGTGAAGCACCTAAAAATCCTAGAATAACTCCAAGCAATTTATTTCTAGTCAAAATCAACCCATAGAAAAGAACTCCCTGAATCAATACAAAAATAGGTGTCATTGAATTTAAAACTCCTGCCACCGAACTACTCACTTGAGTTTGAGCTAGAGAAAAAAGTAACGCTGGTATCGCACTTCCTGCAAATCCAACAATCAATAATGGTTGTAATTGAGTCCAGTCAATCTTTTTAAAATTGAAAATTAGAACAGGTAAAAATGCTAATCCAGCTATTCCAATTCTCAAACTTGCAACCTGCATAGGAGAAAATGCCAACAATCCTTTCTTTATTAAAATAAAGGATGCTCCCCAAGTAATGGAAAGGAGAATTAAGATAGCCCAACCAATCGTAGAAGATCTTGATTTTTTTGTTATTTCAGACAATAGAATTGAATTTAGGCGGCAAAGGTAAACAAGAAGTTGGAATTTAAATGGAAATAAATCTTCTGTTTTATCAATAAAAAAAGCGGAAACTTTAAAAAGTCTCCGCTACTTGGCTTTTTGAGATAAGCTCTTTTAATTTAGGTTCTTTCTCTCTCTAATATTATTAGTTTAAACCGAAGGTATAAACATTTCTATCAGAAAAAAATCTCCCTTTTATTCTTCTACGACTTCCTCACCTTCTGTCAATTCTTTGGCACTTTCCGTTTTTTGTCCAAGGTATTGAGGTAAATCCATTCCTGCCATATTAAACAAGTCGCTCATCGGAGGAACTGATTTATACAAACCTGAAACAAATTTGGAAGTAGCATTTCCTTCGCCTTCACCACCGCTACCATTTTCCCAAACAGTAACTTTGTCGATTTTGATATTCTTAATTGCTTCCACTTGAGTCTTCACTAAGTCCTCTAATTTATCCGCAATAATCATCAAAACGGCATCTTTAGAATTGCCATTAGTAGCTTTTACGATTTCTCCAAATCCCTGCGCTTGGCGATTCAAAATTTCTAACATACCTTTCGCTTCAGCTTCTTTTTCCATAAAAATGGCATCAGCATTACCACGTGCAATTCTTCGTATTCTCTCGGCTTCGGCTTCGGCATCAATTTCTTTTTTACGTTTAGCGATTTCAGCCTGAACGATTTCATTCGCTTGAGCTGTTGCCATTTCTTTGGCAGCACGCGCTTGCTCTGCTTCCTTCTCTGCGAGGTAAGCTTCCTCCAAAGCTTTCGCTGCTTGAATCTTTTCAGACGAAGTTGCGAGTTTCAAATATTCAGCCTCTCTTTGACGACGTTCGGCATTCGATTCTGAAATCCTGATGGCTGCTAAATTGGCTCCTTCGATTGCTTTTGCTTCTGCTTCCGACTCCCCTACTTGCGCTAAGGCATCTGCATTCGAAACTTGAACTCTCTGGTCTTGTCTAGCATTTGCTTCCCCGATCGAACCATCTCTATTTTTTTCAGCAACGCTCATTCTTGCATCGTTGATTGCTTTGGCAGCAGCTTCCTTTCCAAGTGCTTCGATATAACCAGATTCGTCTTGTATATCCGTCACATTTACATTAATTAATTGGAGACCAATTTTTCGTAATTCCGCTCCCACATTGGAAGCTACATTAGTTAAAAATTTATCTCTATCAGAGTTAATCTCCTCAATGTCCATCGTTGCAACGACCAAACGTAGCTGGCCTAAAATAATATCTTTTGCGATGTCTCGAACTTGCATCGTTTCTTTTCCCAACAAACGTTCTGCTGCATTTTGCATAATTCCTTCTTCTGTAGAAATACCAACAGTAAATCGAGAAGGAACATCAATACGGATATTTTGTTTACTCAATGCGCTTTTCAAGTCAACGTCAATTGAGATTGGAGACAGATCCAGATATTCATATTCCTGAATGACTGGCCAAACAAATGTGGCTCCTCCAGCAATACATTTCGAAGATCCTTGTCCTGTCTTTCCAGAGATAACCAAGATTCTATCCGAAGGACATCTTTTGTATCGAGATATTAAAAATAAACCCATTAGAAAAATTAAGCCTGCAAAGGCAGCTATTATTATAAGAAATGCGGAACTCATAAGTTGTGATGTTTAAGGTTTTTAAAAAAGATGGTTTCATTTTGCGTTCTCCATAGCTTATGTGAGCTATCTTTTTTTTAATCAAAAAAGATAGGAAAATCGCAGTATCGAAAATATAGTACCGGTAAATTATTTTTTGTTAAATTCGGAAATGTAAATCGATTGTTATAAAACAATTGATTTAAATTATTTTCCAAGGCCTTAAATTTTTTCTCCTTCCAAGAAAGTATCGACAGACTCGACCAACAATAAATTCTCCCCCACAACTTCCACCACTCTAATTGTCGCACCAGTCGCTAACGTTTTCCCCTCAGTAATCGCATCCATCTCTTTCATCGTTCCTTGGATATTGATATGAATTTTTCCAACAGCCCTTTTTCCCGCAGGAATCGTGAGGTAAACTTCGCCTGTTTGAAACAAGGCCTCGTTTAAATCTACATTTCCTGACTCACCTAATTTTGAAAATAAATACATCATGTATCCTACTATCGCCATTGCCATAAAACCCGATACACTTGCCGAAATAACCGCCATCGTAGTTCCCAAACCTGCATTCAAGGCCAGTACACCTGTCCAACCAAAGAAGGTGAAGAAAGCAATAATACTCCGAACTGAAAATAAGGTAAAACTTGGATCAAGACTATATCCGTGGTCGGTATCTGTATCGGTACTCACATCAAAATCTGTCTCCCCTTCAAAGTCCAAACCAATCAAACTCAAAACAAATTGGATAAGAAATAAGACACTAAATATGATGGAGATGCCCCAGAACATTTGTTGTGTTCCATTCAACGAACTCCACCAGTCTCCAAATACGAGTAGTAACATTTTTCCTGATTTTTTTGATTAGTTGACTTTTTTATCCTAGTGAAAAATTTTCTACTAGAATTTATCGATTATATTTAGTAATCATTTCCTTTAAAACTAGTTTTTTTATAGCTAAAATTCATAATATCTCGACAAATGTGTTTCATTTCTCGGCAAACGCAAACCTTTATTTCAAATTAGAAAGTCGCTCCAACAACTCTTTCCTTTTCCGAGAAGAAACTTCAATCTGCATGCCATCAACCGTTTCAACTAAACCACCTTTTTTAGATTTGATAAATTTCCTAACCGCATGCAAATTAACTAAATGAGACTTATGAATTCTAAAAAAATCTTTTTCAAATAATAACTTTTCAAAGTGCCCTAAAGTTTTGGTAATTAAATGAGTATTTCCACCCATCAAAGTCATTGTTGTATAATTACTTTCAGCTTCACATCGAATAATATCTTTGTGATGAACGAAGGTAAAACCATCAGTTGTTGTTAAGGCAATCTTTTCGATTTTTTGCACAGCTAACAACTCTTGGAGGAATTCAAACTTTTCAGGTTGAGGGGTGTGATTCCTAAGTTCTTTTACATATTCAACGGCTTTAATTAATTCATCAATTTCAATTGGCTTTAATAAATAATCAATAGCTGCAAATTGAAAAGCTTCAACCGCATATTCATCATAAGCCGTGGTAAAAATAACTTCAAAAGAAAAATTATTATCATAAAACTTGAGTAATTCAAACCCACTTTCTACTGGCATTCTAATATCCAAAAATACCAAATCAGGCTCTTTTTCAGCGATTAGTTTTTTAGCTTCACTTACTGAGTTAGCTAGGCCAATTATTTCCAATCCTTCGCAATATTCGTCGCACAATGTATGGAGCAACCTACGACTTCGAGCTTCATCATCAACGATAATACCTTTCATCTATTTTTGAGTGTTTGTTCGAATAATTTCGGTTTTCTGTTTTCTTAATTAGTTTTTTAATCGTCCGTTAAAATATTGAATAAGAACCACTTATTAAAACATTTTATGACATAAGTTTTTTTTCAAAAATCGAATTCAAATTTCTACAATAAGATTAATTGCTATTTTTATCTTTAGGAAAATAAAAAATTCAAAACATGAAACTCAATCGAAAAGATTTTTTCAAAGGTGCTGCTCTTGGAATCATTTCATTGCCTTTTGCAATCAAAGGTTGCACCAATGAAAATATAGCTCAAAGTTCATCTACAACTACTGTTTCTGGAAAAAAATATAAGTGGAAAATGGTAACGACTTGGCCTCCCAAGTTTCCAGTTTTAGGAGAAGGTTGCGAACTCTTCGCCAAGTGGGTCTATGAGATGTCAGGAGGTCGCATGGAAATCAAAGTTTATGGAGGAGGAGAATTAGTTCCAGCTTTGGAAATCTTCAATGCGGTAAGTAGTGGTGCGGCAGAAATTGGTCATGGCTCTGCGTATTATTGGGCCGGAATGGCGCCCTCTTCTCAGTTTTTTGCATCCGTTCCATTTGGGATGAATGCACAACAAATGAACTCTTGGCTCATCAGCGGAGGTGGATTGGAATTGTGGGAAGAGCTGTATGATAAATTTAACTTAATCCCTATGCCTGCTGGAAATTCGGGTGTGCAAATGGGCGGTTGGTTCAATAAAGAAATTAATTCCGTGGCTGACTTGCAAGGTTTAAAAATGCGAATGCCAGGACTTGGTGGAAAGGTTTTGGCGAAGGCTGGAGGTAATCCAATTTTGATTGCAGGTGGTGAATTATACACTAGTTTGGAGCGTGGAGTAATTGATGCGACGGAATGGATTGGTCCTTATCATGATTACATTATGGGCTTTCATCAAATCGCAAAATATTACTACTCGCCAGGTTGGCATGAAGCAGGAACGGTACTTGAAATGTTTTTTAACAAAGAAAAATTCAATGGGTTGCCAAGTGATTTACAAGAAATTTTAAGGACTGCTGCTATGCGGTTAAACATGTGGATGCTTTCCGAATTAGAAGCCAAAAATACTTTTTATTTGAAAAAAATATTAGCCGAATCAGATGCAGAATTGCGAGTATTCCCACAAGAGGTTTTGGATGAATTAAAAAAATATACTGACGAAGTTTTGGCTGATGTAACGGCTTCAGATCCTTTTGCAAAAAGGGTTTATGAATCTTATGATAATTTTAGAAAGGATGCGGCTGAGTGGTCAAAACTAACGGAGAAAGTTTTTTATAATAAAATACAAATTTGAGGAGGAAGCTAACACTATGAAAAAACGAAAGAAAAAAGTACTCCTATTTTTTACATCTATTTTTGCATTAGCTATATCCACTTTTTATTTTTCATCAAAAAAAGAAAATCTCAACTTGGATCATATCAGTTTAGATAATTGGAAAGATACACCTGCAAGTTCATTTCGTAAAGATCAAATGCGTTTTGAACGAGTCAGAAATGCTTACCAAGCAAAGGAAGTTTATGTCAAAAGATTATTAACGTCCAAAGGATTCAACTCCTTCTATTACGACTTATTTTTACGCGCTTTTAAACATGAAGAGGTTTTAGAAGTTTGGATAAAAACAAAAAACACTTCTGAATATCAATTGCTCAAGTCCTTTGATTTTTGTAGAAGTTCGGGAAGTCTCGGCCCTAAAAGAATGGAGGGTGATCGACAAATTCCAGAAGGTTTTTATCGCATCAGTCATTTCAATCCAAAAAGTAACTTTTTGCTTTCTCTAAAAGTAAATTACCCTAATGTTTCAGATGTAATTTTGAGTGATGCGACAAGTCCAGGAAGTGATATTTATGTGCATGGCGGTTGCCAAACGACAGGTTGTATTCCATTGACTAATGATAAAATTCAAGAATTATACTTACTTGCAGTTGAAGCACATGAGGAGGGAAAAAGTATTCCTATTCATATTTTTCCAACTAAAAAATTTGAAGAAAACTTAGATGAAGATGATGAGCATTTTTCATTTTGGGAAAATCTAAAGCCTGGCTTCGACTTCTTTGAAGAAAACAAAAAGTTACCAACTTTCAAGGTGAATTCTGAAGGAGAATATACCATCCAAAATTAACAACTACTACGCTTGGAACGACTCAAAGTCGTATCACGGCATAAAAAAACACTTTCACCTCAAATCAAAAACACCACCTTCGGAAACAAAATCACCAAAAACAAAAATATCAATTGAATTATCACAAACGGAATAATTCCTTTATATAAATGTGCCGTCGTAATCTGAGGCGGTGCAACTCCTTTCAAATAAAACAATGAAAATCCAAATGGAGGCGATAAAAACGAAGTCTGTAAATTCAAGGCTAGCAAAATTCCTATCCAAATTAAATTCATATCATACACTTCAAAAATTGGCGCAACCACAGGTACAATAATAAAAATGATTTCAATAAAATCAATGAAAAACCCAGCTACAAAAACCACTAACATCACTAAAAACAAAAACATCTGAGGTGACAAATTGGACTCTTGAATCAGGTTTATCAGATACGTATCTCCTCCCAACTCTCTAAAAACAAATGTAAAAGTCGTCGCTCCCAACAAGATGATAAAAACCATTGTCGTCAAATGCGTCGTCTCTCGCATCACTTCATTCAAGATTTTTAAATTAAACTTGCCTTGGGCGATTGTCAAAATTGTTGCTCCCATTGCACCAATTGCAGCAGCTTCAGTTGGGGTGGCAAAACCTACCAAAATTGATCCTAACACTGCAACAATTAAAAAGAATGGTAATAAAAATGCTTTAATTATCTTACCATAAAAACCTTCTCTTTTAAATGCGGCAATTTCTTCTTCAGGAATACTTGGTGCTTTTTTGGGATTAAAATAAGCAAAGGTAGCAATGTAAATTACGTAACAAAAAACTAGCAAAACACCTGGCAAAAGTGCCGCTTTAAATAAATCTCCGACGGTCACTCCCAACATATCTCCTAACAAAACTAA
>CAJQQY010000147.1 GCA_905480595.1 uncultured Saprospiraceae bacterium
ACGGTATGAAAAGCTGATAAAGCGACAGGAATAGCTTGGGGGTTGTCGAAAGGAGATGCTCCACCATTTTTAGTGACGAACCATTCGATTCCATTTAGAAATGGATAAAATAAAATCAACATCCAAGTCACTCCTAAAAGGTTGAAAATCAAGTGTGCCCTGGCGGTTCGTTTGGCATTTAGATTGGCGACCAAGGCGGCAAGATTAGCTGTAATCGTAGTTCCAATATTTTCTCCTAAAACCATAGCAGCGGCCATTTCAAATGGAATCCAACCTTCGTAGCACATGACTAAGGTCAAGGCCATGGTTGCACTTGATGATTGTAGGACGACGGTAAGTACTGTTCCGATCAATAAAAAAATGAGTACAGACAAGAATCCCAGATCTGTATATGCCTTTAACCATTCTAATATTTCTGGATTTTGTTTGATGTCAGGAACAGCATCTTTTAAGAATTGAAGTCCGATAAAAAGTATAGCAAAACCAATCACAAATCCTCCCCAATGTCGCGTTTTTATATTTTTAGAAAAGGTCAATAAAAATCCTAATCCAACTAATGGAAGAGCGATGGCAGCCATACTTACTTTAAATCCCAGAATGGTGATGAGCCAAGCAGTAACTGTTGTCCCAATATTGGCTCCCATAATTACACTTATAGATTCAAACAAAGTAAGCAAAGAAGCATTTACAAAACTGACCACCATGAGTGTGGTGGCAGAAGAGGACTGAATAACTGAGGTAATGAGGAAACCGGTGAAGACACCAAAGACCCGATTAGAAGTCATCGATGCTAAAATGTTTCGCATTTTGTCACCTGCTACTTCCATTAAGGAGTCACTCATGACTTTCATTCCATAAAGGAATAGCCCAAGCGACCCCAGCAAAGTGAGGATGTCGGTAAATCCGTAATTCATATTGATAGATGTTTTTAGGTTAATTGAAATGGAAGCATTTATTTCATTTTAAACATCTTTACACTAAGTTAACATTCAATTTACTTAAATTTAAGATAAAGTAAGAGTTTTATTATTTGAAGTCATATTTATTTTGTGGAGTTAAACTTCTGATTTTGGTAAAAGAACACCCAGATGATATTTCTGAATTCAAAAGAGAAAGTTGTATAAAAGGGGGAATTATTTTTTAGGAGAAAGGCTAAAAGAGTTTTAGGAAGAGGAATAAAAAATAAAAGAAGCCAAAAATAAATTTGACTCCTTTCATTCTAAAAATCCGGGGAGGTAAAAAATGGGTATTGATTTAATTATTTCTTAGCACCTAATTCTTCATTTTCTTTTACTGCACTTAGAACTTTGTCCCATCGTTTATCTTGATGTAAACTATTGAAGTCAGCATCCTGTTTTATATGTTTATGATTGTCATATTTTGCTTCGACTAAGATTTTAAGATATTGAAAAGCTGATTCCGAATCACCTGTTAAAGCGTAAAGACAGGCAATGTTATATCTATCTCCTTCTCGAACCGAACTAGGAGAAGAGTCAAAGGCTGAGTTGAATTTTTCTAAAGCGGTCTTAAAATCTTTTTTGTGATAATAATCCATTCCTGTTTCAATCAATTCTTTGTATTTGTTTTTATATAAATATCGTATTCCTCTCGACATGGCTGCAAGCATAACGGAACCATGATCTTCATCTTCAAAAATTACTTTTTTAGATTTAATGTTTTTATTCTGTTGCGCTATTTCAAATAATTGATTGGTATTGGAAACCATTGTTTTGCCTTCCAATGATCCACAAGTGATAAAAACTTTTAGTCCTTTAGAATTTTTAATATTTGCCATAAGTTGATCATCCTTCAATAAAAATTCTTCACCATACCAAAGAGAAGGACTAATGATCAAGAACCTTTGAAATAATTCTGGCTCCTCTTTTAAAGCCCAAGTGCTAAATAGTCCACCTAACGAATAGCCCATCAATCCTCGATCGTTTGGATCAGCACCATAATTTTCCTCCATGTAAGGAATTAATTCTGTTTTGATAAATTGAAGAAAATTTTCACCTCCTTTTAATGGATCTGTTTCATTTATGGTGGGGATGTAATCTCGTTCTCTTAATTTCCCATAGAGAAAAGGATTAGTGTCATAAGCTATTCCAACAAATATGACAGGATCAATATTCTTAGACCACATGTTTGATTTGGCAAATTCATTTATGGTTCCGGATAATCCCCAAGCATCTAAATAAAAGAATACAGGAACTTTTTTTCCTTTAGGATTATGTCCAAAAGGGAGCGAGATTTGTAATTTGTAATCCTCGCCAACAATATCAGAATGTAAGGTTTCCAATTTTGCTAGAGGAATACTCGACATGGTTTGAGCTACTAATTGTGAAATACTAAAACATAGGATTACAAGAATTAAAAGGTTTTTCATGTTTTGATTATTTTTATTTTACGTTTTTTACTGATTTTAAAATGTCCAATCCAAAAATCATCCACATCGTAAATACAATTAATCCAATAGGGAGAATAGTGGCTTTGATGAATTGAGTAATAAATGAAGAGGATTGTTTAGTAATTTTTTCTGTAACTAATTCTGGTTTTTGATTTTGATAAAAATCTAAGGTTGAGGCAGAAGAGGGTGAAATGAAGTTTTCATTTTGGATGAAATCAAAATCTAAATTGACTTGTTGAATTTTTTTTTGGAAAAAGAACCCAACGGAGAGCAAGGCGGCAAAAAGGATTGTGGTTTTCATTTGAAATAAAATTTAGGGTTATGAGAATTTGGTTCGGAATTGATAATACAAGTATAGGTTCATCTCTCCTCTTTAAATATTCTTTTTCGCCAACCTCCTTTTTTATTCAATGAATGACCAAAAAATTTCTACAAATGAATTTTGGGGTTATAAAATGGTTCGTTGAAGTAAAAAGTAAATTCATAGAATAGATGTTACCATTCGCAAAAAATAAAGTAGGAAATCCTTTTCTCTACTTAAATTTGGAAAGTCTTTAATTCCAAACAAATGATTGAATTATCGTATCTTCATCACATGACTAATTCGCCCCAAATAATTCAATCTGATCAATATAAAAAATGGATTCAGCTAGGACACCTTTTATTTTGGGTGTTGTTTGGAGGAATTATGTTGATTATATATAGTGGATTTGTTGGAGGATATTTGAAGGCATTAGCTCCCACTTTAGTGAATATTGCAGGACTAATAATTTTGACTTATGTCCATTTATGGTATTTGCTACCTCAGTTTTTTAATAAGAAAAACTATTTAGTTTACGGAGTTTTAGTTTTTGTACTTCTATTGTTGACAACACTTTTTAGATTTATTGTTGGTTGGGAATTAGTAAGAATTTTAGGTTGGGAAATGTCCCGCGAGTTTACTCCTAACTACTTTGTTGGAATGATGGTGACGGGATTGTTTATTATTTTAATTACAATTCCGCTTCGTTTAATTGAAAATTATTTTAAAAAAGAAGAATTGGAACAGGAACTTAAAACACAACAACTGGAAGCGGAATTACGCTTTTTAAAAGCTCAAGTTAATCCGCATTTTTTATTCAACGCCTTGAATAATATCTACTCGTTGTCGTTTACCAATTCTTCCCAGACACCTGAAATGATTTTGAAATTGTCGGACATGATGAGTTATATGTTGTACGATTGCAAAACAGAAAAAGTCAATCTCACTTCCGAAATTAACTATCTACGAAATTTTATCGCCTTACAACAACTCAAAAAAGATGGAGAGTTGAATGTGGAGTTTTTGACGAAAGGAGAATTTTCAAATATCAATATTACGCCAATGTTGTTTATTCCTTTTTTTGAAAATGCATTCAAACATGGTAATTTGGAAGATACTAAAAATGGTTGGCTCCAAAGTGAAATGAAGGTAGCAAATGGGAAGTTGTTTTTTTCTATAAAAAATACTACGCCAAGGGATAAATTAAAAAGAGAAAAAGGTGGGGTTGGATTGGAAAATGTTAGGGAGCGATTAAATTTACTTTATCCAGAAAGACACAAATTAAAGATTGAAAAAAAGGAAAATGTTTTCAATGTGGAATTAGAAATTCAACTTTAGAAATGATTAAATTAGTCAAATGAAATATAATTGTGTCATAGTTGATGATGAACGGCCTGCCTTAAAATTACTTACGGCGTACATCAATAAATTACCTCACTTGAAACTCGTCGCTTCCTGTGAGGATGCTTTCGAGGCAATTGCTGCGCTTCAAAATCATCATGTTGACATTTTATTTTTAGATATTCATATGCCTGAATTTACAGGAATTGAATTGCTCCAAAGTTTGAAGCAAAAACCTCAGGTGGTTATGACAACGGCATATCGTGAGTATGCGGTGGAAGGTTTTGAAATGCAGGTGACGGATTATTTAGTCAAGCCTTTTTCATTCGAACGATTTCTTCAAGCAGTGAATAAAGCCACTCAAAATTTAAATAAAGCAAAGAATACTGAATCTAACTCCTCATCTACTGAAACACTTTCTGACATTTCTGAAAAAAAACAAGAAACTTATTTTTTTGTAAAGACAAATCACAAAATGGAAAAAGTACCTCTCCATGAAATCTTGTACATCGAAAGTATGCGTGAGTATGTTTCCATTCAATTAAGTTCAAGGCGATTCGTCGTACATCAAACGATGAATGCGATGGAGGAAAAATTATCACTTCCTGACTTTATGAGAGTTCATCGATCTTACATCATTGGACTCAACCA
Source organism: uncultured Saprospiraceae bacterium (assembly GCA_905480595.1). Taxonomy (GTDB): domain Bacteria; phylum Bacteroidota; class Bacteroidia; order Chitinophagales; family Saprospiraceae; genus CAJQQY01. Next base: position 4,701 of record CAJQQY010000147.1, read on the forward strand.
CATTCAAACGATTATGGGAAATGTCTTGAATATTAATGGAAAAGAAATTCCAATTGGGGGAAGTTATAGAAAGTCATTTTTTGATCAAATAGAAATGCTTTAAAATTTTGACCACATTGTTTCTTCATTCAAGTTAAACCTACTAGTTTTGCATTTCATTTGAAAAAAATAATAAGACATGCAAGACGGCTATATTAAAAGAGAAACTTTAAAAAAAGGATTAGCAGAAATTACTTTTTTCCATCCAAAGCATAATTCACTCCCAAGTCATTTACTCAAAGAATTGGAGCAAACGATCATTGCTGCAGGTGAAGATCCTGAGGTACAAGTCATCATTTTAAAAAGTGGAGGCGAACGAACTTTTTGCGCAGGTGCAAGTTTTGACGAACTTATTTCTATCAATGATTTTCCGACAGGTAAAAAATTCTTTATGGGGTTTGCAAATGTGATTAATGCATGTCGTAAGTGTCCAAAGTTAATTATTGGAAGAGTGCAAGGAAAAGCCGTAGGCGGTGGAGTTGGTTTGGCTTCAGCAGTTGATTATTGTTTGGCGACAAAATTTTCCTCAATTAAATTGAGTGAATTGAATGTTGGGATTGGACCATTTGTTGTCGGCCCAGCTGTGGAACGAAAGATTGGGATTTCTGCGATGAGCCAAATTACGATTGATGCCAATTCTTTTCAAACAGCAGAATGGGCGAAGGCGAAAGGTTTGTATGCTGATGTTTTTGAAAGTGCAGAAGCACTTGACGAAGGTGTGATGAAAATGGCAGATTACCTTTTGTCGACAAATCCTGAAGCGCAAAGTATGCTGAAAAAAGTCTTTTGGGAAAATTGTGCTCATTGGGATGAGTTGTTGGAAACGAGAGCTGAAGCAAGTGGGCGATTAGTCTTGTCGGATTATACTAAGGAGGCATTGAAAGCATACTCATAGTTTTTTTTTGCCGCAGAAGGCGCTGATTCTTATGATTTTTTAAGATCTTCCCAGAAGTGTATTTCTTAATTAGGATCTAGCAAGAGGAATCATAAGAATCAGCGCCTTCTGCGGCAAAAAAAAATCTAAAAAATACTTTTCATGTTCTACAACAAAACCATCGAAACCTTACCTCTTCGCAAATTGCGAAAACTCCAAAATGAACGTCTCGTCGCACTCGTCAATCGACTTTACAAAAAAGTCCCTTTCTACAAAAAGCAACTCGACGAAGCAGGAATAAAACCTTCTAAAATCAAAGGAGTAAAAGATCTTCACAAATTACCTTTTACCAAAAAAATAGATTTAAGAGACAATTATCCATTCGATTTATTTGCCGTTCCGCAAAATCAAGTTGTGCGAATTCATGCTTCAAGTGGAACGACTGGTAAGCCAACCGTTGTCGGTTACAATCGAAAAGATTTACGAATCTTTGATGAAGTGGTCGCTCGCTCCTTAGTCGCTGCTGGCGCAAAGAAAGGAATGAAATTACACAATGCTTATGGCTACGGATTATTCACAGGTGGTTTGGGAATGCATGGTGGAGCAACTAAATTAGGGATGGCAGTCATCCCAGTTTCAGGAGGAATGACAGATCGGCAACTGATGATTTTGCAAGACTTTAAGCCCGAGGTAATTTGTTGTACACCTTCCTATGCTCAAACTTTGGCGGAGGAATGTAACAAGCGTGGAATCGATACAAATGACCTCGCAGTTAAATATGCGATCCTTGGAGCGGAACCTTGGACTGAGACAATTCGCTCGCAAGTGGAAGCAGGTTTGAATGTGACGGCAACGAATATTTATGGGTTGAGTGAAATTATTGGGCCAGGAGTTTCGCAAGAAGATTTTGAAGAAAAAGGAACAGGAAGTTATATCTGGGAGGATCATTTTTTTCCAGAAGTAGTAGATAAAGACTCGGGAGAGCCATTACCGCTAGGGGAAGAAGGTGTTTTAGTTTTTACAACTTTGACGAAAGGAGCAATGCCACTTTTGAGATATTGGACGAATGACATTTGTAGCCTACACTATGATAAAGGTGCGAAGCGTACTCATGTTAAAATGAGTTCGATCAAAGGACGAGCAGATGATATGTTGATCATTCGAGGAGTGAATTTATTTCATACTCAGGTAGAAGTTTTGCTAGATGATTTTCCAGAACTCGCTCCATGTTATCAATTAATTGTCACTCGAAAAAAGACGATGGATGAAGTGAAATTGGAAGTAGAAGTTGCGCTGGAGATATCTCAGGAATTAGGTGGACGAGGTTTTCAAAAAAAGGATTTGATTGTAAAGTTGACAAAACAATTGAGTCGAAAAATTAAAAATAATATTGGCTTATCGATGCAAGTGGAGTTGAAAGAATTTGATCAAATTCCGAGAAGTATAGGAGGAAAGTTGAGTCGAATTAAGGATTTACGAAAATTAAAATAAATTTGCAAGTGTATTGTTATAATTCTGAAGAAAAGAAACCACTTACGAATATTTCGCAAGTGGTTTTCTTCATTTAATAAGGGTGCTGATTTGAACTATTGAATCTCCAAAGCAAATGAAGCTTCATCTCGAGCATCGTAACTGCTGATAAATCCAACTCCATTCGTGTGTTTCGCTTCGACATAAAGATCAAGCGAGAAAGTACATTTTGAAGCTTTACCCAACATCTTATCAAATCGAACTGGATTTGAAACCGCAGGATCTCCAACATCTAATAAAGGTGGGTGGTTGTCATTTCCTAAATCAAAAATAACATCACTTCCATTCAATCCTTTTCGATAATCCAATTGGAAATTTTTCATAAATCCATCTTCATGGTAAGCTCTGAAACCTGTGGTAAATGTTGATCCAGCATTTCCAACCATAAATTGACAGTCTTCAGGATTCGGTACATAATCTTTTCGAAGATCTTCTATATCTGCAAAACAACTCTTATTGTTGATTCGGATATTGTGAATCAAAGTAGCGTAATCAACTACATCTGTATCATCAG
>CAJQQY010000148.1 GCA_905480595.1 uncultured Saprospiraceae bacterium
AACCTACCTAAATCTACTTTATTGGTAGTAATTGGATTGTTAGGATCTTGTGGGATATTTGTAAAATCATTGCTTTCTGGAAGTACAAAATGGCTGGTTCCAACTCCATTTGAGGCAGTTGTAAGCATTTCAGTTAAGTCAGTATCTAATTGTAAATTTCTTTCAATATCTCCACCTGTATCTACTCATTGAAAAGTACCCCCCAATAACCATCGAAAAATCCCCCCCCCCTTGGAAAAAAATCATAGACAATATCGGCAAAGTCCGATATTTAAAATATGATTATTATGATCGACAAACAATCCATTGTCATTGGATACCATCGAGATGGTAAATCCAAAAAACAATTATCCAGAGAGTTAAACATCTCTCTGAAGACCGTAAAAAAATATATCCGATTGCATGACAAAGAAATGCAATCAGCAGGATTACCCGAGGAGATTTTGCCCAAAACAGGGATTATCCAATCTCCTCGTTACAACGGTAGCAATCGAGGTAAGACATCACTTACCCCGACAGTATGCGAATTAATTGACCAACATCTTAGCCAAAATAAAATTAAAAAACAAAGTGGTCGGCACAAACAACAGATGAAAAAAATAGACATTCATCAAGCGTTGGTTGATGCCGATTATGAGATTAGTTATAGTTCGGTGTGTCGATATATTCGAGGAGTAGAAACCAAGAGCCGAGAGGTTTTTATCCGCCAACATTACGAACCTGGTCAAGCAGTAGAATTTGATTGGGGAGAAGTAAAAATTTATATCGAAGGAAAATTAAAACGAAAAATGTTGGCCGTATTTACCTCCAGCTACAGCAACCATCGTTGGGCAAGGTTGTACGACCGTCAGGATATGAATAGTTTTTTACATAGCCATACCGAATATTTCGCATCCGTTGGAGGAGTTGCTCGACAAGTAGTCTATGATAATATGCGCACTGCGGTACGAAAATTTACGTTGCGTAATCAAGATAAATTACCCACCGAACAATTATTGAAGATGTCTTGTTATTACCAATTCGATTATCGTTTTTGCAACGCTAGAAAAGGAAACGAAAAAGGACATGTAGAAAGAAGCGTAGAATATATTCGCCGAAAAGCATTTGCTCCTAAAGAACATTTTGAAAGCTTAGCACAAGCCAATGAATATTTATTACAAACCTGCCAACGATTAAATCAAAAACCACAAAGTGGTAAAACACCATCTATTCAATCAGTTTTCGAAGAAGAACTTCCTTGTATGAAAACTGTCCCTCCTGCTTACGATACCGGAGAAATAACTCAATTGAAAGTCGATAAATCTAGTTGCGTCAAAGTCGATACCAATTACTATTCTGTACCAGAAGGACATGTAGGAACAATGTTGGAAGCAAAAATATATGCTGATAAAATATTAATATATCTTCCTGACTGTCAGCATGTTACCGTTCACCAGCGAGCACATACCCGCTTCGAATACTATCTACAAATTGATCATTATTTAAAAACATTACGCACTAAACCAGGTGCATTAATAGGTTCTTTAACCTTATTGCAAGCCGATGAACAACTGCGAAATATCTTTTTTCAACACTTTGAAAAAAGGTCAAAAAACTTTGTAAATGTATTGTTATTTATTCGTCAAAAACAATTGTCTATTGCTCAATTACAAGAAGCTATTTCCAAATGTTTAGCAAAGACTCCTCATCAACCTATCAATTTAGACAACGTCAAAATATTGTTACAATCCAATAATTTACCTATGGAGACACCGGATCCACCTGATGAATTTTCAAAAAACATTACTCAACATTGCCATCAACAATTGAAAGACATTCAATCTTTGATGACTTAATTTTTACTCACTTTTTAAATATTTATTTATTATGAAAAAAAATACGCACGACCAAATTGACTTTTATTCTCGACAATTACGCTTACCGAGTTTTCGAAAAAGCTATTTAGAGTATGCTCAAAAAGCTGCTCAAGAAAAGCAAAGTCACGAAGCATATTTGCTTCAATTGATGATACTCGAACAAGAACAACGTACGGTAAGACGAAAAAAACAACGTATTCGCAGAGCTGAATTCCCTGCTCAAAAACTACTGCAAGACCTGCTCACAGAAGAATTACCTACTGATGCTGCCGACAAATTACCCGCTTTAGAACGGCTCGATTTCATCAAAGAAGGGCAAAATATTATCCTTGCTGGCAACCCTGGAACTGGCAAAACACACCTAGCGATTGCCCTTGGCATCAAGGCTTGTTTGCAAGATCTCAACGTGCTTTTTACGACCGTCCCAAGGCTCATCACACAGATATTAGAATCTCGTTCTGACAAAACGTTGCGACAATTAGAGAACAGATTTGAAAAATATGACCTAATCATTTGTGATGAATTTGGGTATGTTTCTTTCGACAAACAAGCAGCAGAATTATTGTTTACCCATCTATCGTTAAGAGCGGGTAGGAAGTCCACCATCATCACCACTAACCTTGGTTTCGACCGATGGACGGAAATCTTTGGCGATGCAGTCTTGACTGCTGCCATGGTGGACAGACTGACCCATAAAGCAATCATCGTCAATATGAACGGACAATCCTTTAGAGTCAAAGAGTCCAAAAAGTTGGCTACTCTTTAGTTATTTCTTGATATATTTGTTAACCTTGCTCTATGATTTTTTTCCAAGGGGGGGGTATTTTTCGATGGTTATAGGGGGGTACTTTTCAATGAGTAGATACATTTGATGGAAACTTTCAAAATGTATCTTGATCAACAATATGATAGCAGAGAAGTCCTTCCTCAAAGTGCGATTGGAAAAGCGGTTCGATATGCCCTTGGTCGATGGAAATATCTGGAGCGATACCTCCATGATGGCGTAGTCGAAATTGATAATAACCTGGTGGAGAATGCAATCCGTCCCATAGCGATAGGTCGTAAAAATTACCTCTTTGCAGGATCGGAAGAAGGTGCAAAATGGGGCGCTATGATTTATTCCTTACTTAGTTCTGCTATCCGACAAGGACATGATCCTTTGGAATATCTTTCTGATGTGCTCCGACGAATCCCTGATTTGAAAATCTCCCAACTTCAGCAGCTTTTTCCTAATAACTGGAAACCATTGCCGCCTAATGATTTGGATATCCTGTAGAGTAAGTGCTAGTGGCAAAGGTAGGACTTAGAATCGGTTGGAGATAGATGTAATTCATAGAGTGCTTACCCTTTATGCAAAATCACAATTCCCATTGTAGTCGATTGTTCAGAATCTATGAAATCCTTAAAAGTCATTTTTCCTTCAGGAGTTTCGACAATTTGATTTGGAATTTTTCCCATCGGATGTTCTTGAAGCATACTCACTTGACCTTCTCTATAGATATTTACTGTTGGTAAAAACCGGTGAAGATTTTTGAAATTCCAAGATTGATCTTTGCCATATACATTCCACCAAATATCCTCAGTCGGTAATTTTTCTATTTGTGTTCTTACTTCTAATACAGAGGAGGAAGATTGAAATTGGTAGGAATTGGTAGAACTAAAGATATCTGTTTTAGTTTTTGAATCTGACCTTTCAGTCTTACAACCTTGAAAAAGTAGAATTATTAGTAAGAATATTAATAATGGAAAATTGCTTTTGTAAAAGATATTTTTCATGTAGAAATTGTTTTGAATAAAATCTATTGATTGAGCTTGCTTTCATAAGATTCCATTTTACTCAAAATAGAATCATACTGCTTTCGTCCTTGACTATTGATCTCACTATTGACCAATAATATCTTCCCTACAAGAGTTTTAGGGTTAAAAAACATATGCGTATTTACACCTGGGTCACCACCAGAATGACCAATTAATCCTTCGCTAGTAAAGCTGAGAAATATTCCTTCGTTCTCTTTACTATTAGAATTGAAGTGATTGGGAGAAAGTTGTTTAGTGAAAAATTCTTTATAACTTTTTTCATTTAATAAAGTTCCTCCACCATCGAATCCTTTAATTAACTCAATTAAATATTTACATAGATCATCAACGGAAATTAGTAGACCTCCATCAGGATAGGTTATCAGCGAATAAAATGGAATTTCAGTATTTTTATTTTGATAGAGTTTACTATGCTTTGAAAAATCAATATCCGAAAATGACCATCCCGTCGAATTCATTTCTAATGGTTTTAATATATATTCTTCAGTAAATTCATCATAGGGTTTTCCAGTTGCTATTTCTAAAACCAACGCAGCTAGCGTGGCACCAACGTTAGAGTATTCGAAAATTTCTCCAGGCTTATTTTTTAAGAATCCATCTTTTTTATACCACTCACCATTTGCTGGTAATACTTTTTTCAGATAGGTCAATAAAGAAGTATGAGTAAAAGGAGGATTCAATTCAACATAGAGTTGAATGCTTTTTTTCGATGTATCTGCCTCCTCTTTAAGAACGTATGCTTTACCACCATAAA
>CAJQQY010000149.1 GCA_905480595.1 uncultured Saprospiraceae bacterium
TTTTATGAAAAAGAATATTTCGTTCGAGGGAAACCAACTATGCGTTTTGTTGAAGTCGCGAAAATATTAGTGGAGGAAGTAGAGGAAAAAACCTCTATTGCAAAAGTAAAGAAAGGTCAAAAAGCAATTATCACAGCGTTGGAAGATGGGAAAAAATTAAAATGTATTCTCAGTTCCAATCAATTTAAGAAAGGTTATGGATTCTAAATTATTCATTTTTTTGCTAAAAATCACTTTCGTAAATATATTGTTATACATTTGCACTTTTCCTACCTTGGCTCAAGATGAAGGAACACCTGCATTGGGTATATTAAAATTAATTGCATCAAATGTAGAAGTAGAGGAAGCAGAAAATGTATCTAATCGAATCGAAATTGCTTTCTTTAATTCCAACCGTTTTCAAATGGTTACTCGACAAATTTTAGAAGCTATAGAAAGAGAAAGAGAACGAAGTAAAGACGCAATCAACTTAGATGATCTTGCTATTCAACAAGGTATTGCCATTGGTGCAAATTATATCCTGAAAGGAAAGGTTACGCGTTATGATCGAAATACTCGCCAATCAAATCCCACCAGAACTACCTCTCAACAACCAAGTCCTCCAAAGATTTATACCAGTACTTTGGTACATTTCAGTATTCAAATTGTAGAAGTGAAATCGGGAGTAATCAAAGCTGGAGCAACCTACAAAGGTTCTCTAAATAAAATCGATCATTTTGTCAAAAACTTTATACGGAAAGAATTTCCATTTCGTTTAACCATTCTGGAACATTTAAAAGAAAAAGAAGAAAAGAAAAAAACTTCTGTCCTCCTCGATGGTGGATTTAAGCAAGGATTATATAATAGTGTTTTGCTAAATGTCTACGAGGTGATTACTGAAACCTTTGAAGGAAAAACCATTAATCGAGAAGTGCCAATTGGGAAAATGTATGTCGAGGCGGTTGACTTTAGCGGCAATTTTTCGCAATGTATCATTAAAAAAGGAAGAAAACCTATTTTAAAAAAATTAGAAGAAGGGAAAACCCTCATATGCAAAGTTCCTAAAAAACTACGTTTCATGGGAATGAAATACGAATACAACTATTAGAAAACATGCGACTTATTCATTTTGTAATTATATTGTTTTTAACTTTTGATTTGTTCTCGCAACAAGATTTGTTGCGAGTTCAACCTACAATCATGGTCGTTCCTTTTGTCAAGGAAGGCAATGATTTGCGTAGTGTTTTTGAAAGTGATAGTTCGCAACATGTTCGAGTGGCAATGGCAAAAGTAAAAAATGCTTTTGATACCGCTCAGATCAAAACGATAGACTTAAAATCTATGATTCAACGAATTGATAATGATCGAATCTTGACGCATAACTCTCGTTCTGATTTAAAAAGTGGTGTGATTCATTATTCTGGAATTGATATTTATGTGGAGGTGGAAGCGAAAGTAGTGGAAACTTCACGGGGTAATTCAGTTACGGTTATCCTTAATACTTACGATGCCTTTTCAGGCCACTCACTCGCCAACGGCTTTGGTCACTCTCCTAAATTTTACACTCAAAATTTTGAAAAATTGAGCGAAAAAGCCTTGGATACTTTTTTAGAAGAATTTGTTATTTCTACTAAATCAGCTTTGGACGATTTAGAAAAAAATGGTCGTTCGATTACCCTAAATATTGGAATTGAAAAAGGCGTAAAAATGGATATGGATTCAGAAATTGGAGATAGTGGAAATTTACTTGCCGATGAAATTGAAATTTGGGTGGAAGAAAATGCTTACCAATCTCGTTTTAATATCCAAGGAGTTACTTCAACGAAAATGATTATCAACGAAGTTAAGATTCCAAAGATAGATGCTAAAACAAAACGAAATTATCGTCCTTCCAAATTTGCCAAGGCATTAATAACACATTTGAAATCATTAGGAATCGAATGTAGTCGAGATGTGCAAGGGACGAATATTTTTATCGTAGTTACTGACTTTAGTCGGTAACCAAAAAAGAAGCGCAGCGACCTTTTTTGAGAACCAACAACATCAATTCTCTATTATCTTTGCACTTTTTTTTGCGGCCGACTAAAGTCAGCAGCTACGAAAACGAACCATATTTTTTTCTTAAAGTAAGGAAAGATTTTTTTTACAAAAAAAAAGTAATTTGCACTCATCTTTTTTTCCAAAAAAAATAAATCCATATGATTTCCAATCCTACGCATACTAATAAAATCCAAACCGGTGAAGACTACATCAATTCTCTTCGTGGACGAAATCTAAAAGTATATCTATTTGGCGAAATGATCGAAGAACCTGTAGATCATCCCATCATTCGACCTTCCATCAATGCTTTGGCAAAGACTTATGATTTGGCGATTGCAGCACCTGAATTGGCTTCTGTGATTTCTCCATTTACAGGTGAGCGAGTAAGCCGTTTTTTGCACGTTTGCACAGATGCGAAGGATTTAGTTTTACAAAATAAAATGCAGCGAAAACTAGGTCAACTGACTGGAACTTGTTTTCAACGTTGCGTCGGAATGGATGCTTTTAACTCTTTGTATTCCGTTACATTCGAAATGGATGAAAAATATAACACTTCTTACCATCAACGATTTAAAGATTTTTTGACAAAAATGCATCGCTCTAATTTCGTTATTGGAGGTGCAATGACTGATGTAAAAGGTGATCGAAGTCTCGCCCCACATCAGCAAGCAGATCAAGATATGTTTCTCCGAATTACCAAACGGACAGACGAAGGTGTTTACGTCACCGGTGCAAAAGCGCATCAAACAGGTTGCATCAATTCGCATTGGATGGTGGTGATGCCTACGATGCGACTAGGAGAAAATGATAAAGATTTTGCTATCGTCGGAGCAGTTCCTGTCGATGCAGAAGGCATCACTTATATTTATGGTCGGCAGTCGTGCGATACTCGTGCGATGGAAGGAGGAACGATTGACCAAGGGAATGCAAAGTACGGAGGGCAAGAAGCGATGGTAATTTTTGAAGATGTTTTTATTCCTACGGAAAATATATTTATGGATGGAGAATATGATTTTGCTGCGATGTTGGTGGAGCGATTTACCGCTTATCATCGTCGAAGTTATGTTTGCAAAAGTGGTGTGGGTGATGTTTTGATTGGAGCAGCTGCTTCTATTGCAGAAATGAATGGGGTGCCTAAGGTTTCGCACATCAAAGATAAATTGGTGGAGATGACTCACCTAAATGAAACAGTTTATGCTACTGGAATTGCTGCGTCGCATCAAGGTTATGCAACTGAATCAGGCGCATTTATTTGTGATAGTATGTTGTCGAATGTTTGCAAACATCACGTGACAAAGATGCCTTACGAAATTGGAAGATTGGCGCAAGACTTGGCTGGTGGGCTAGTGGCAACTTTGCCTTCAGAAAAAGATTTAAACCATCCAAAAATTGGAAAATTATTAAAAAAATATTTGAAAGGAAAAGCTGATGTTCCGACGGAAGATCGAATGCGAATGCTTCGCTTGATTGAAAATATGACTTTGGGACGGAATGCAGTTGGGTATTTGACGGAGAGTATGCATGGGGCTGGTTCGCCTCAAGCGCAACGGATTCAGATTGGGCGGGCGATGCAGTTGGAGTATAAAAAACGGTTGGCAAAGATTATTGCGGGAGTTGTTGAGGAGGAAAAAAAGGATTTGGTCGTGGAGGAATTGAGTGGGTATTTTGAGCGAGTTTTTAAAATCTAAAAATGAAAAAATTAGAACTCATTCTATCAAAATATGATTTTCAAAAAAGACAAATTCCTGTCAATCAATCTGAAATAGACTCAATTGAAAAACTCATTGGTTTCAAATTACCAGAAGACTATTTGTATTTTCTAAAAAACCATAATGGTGATGAAGCTTTTATAGAAAAAGAATTTATGATACTTTGGGACGCAGACAAATTACTTCAAACAAATATTGAATATGAAATTTTAGAATACCTACCTTCAACATTAGCAATCGGTGGAAATGGAGCAGGTGAATTCATCGCTATTGAGAAAAACAAAAATGATGAATTCAGAATTATCCTATCCCCTTTTATTGGCTTAGATGCTAAAGACCACATTATTATTGGTGATTCATTTACTGATTTTTTAACTCGATTAGATAATAGCAAAGAGTGGTTTAGCTAATCTGCATTTGATTAAAATAAATTTAATCTGACATCAATTTCAACAAAACCCCATTCGTCCACCCAAATCCATCCTGCACTTCGTACTCCCCTCCTCCACTCAAAAGTGAAGTATCTTCCACATTATATTTTTCTAAAAGCTTACCCGTTCGATGATAAACATCTGTATTGAGTTTCACCCAATTATTAGAAATCTTTTTGGCTAAATCATCAAAACCATAATTTTTTAATCCTTGAATTCCGATCCATTGCAAAGGTGCCCAACCATTAGGCGCATCCCATTGTTCATCCGAGTGAGTTAGAGTTGTGACTAATCCGCCTGCTTTTAAGAAATGTTTTTCAATCAGTTCTGCACATTGTTTAGCTTGATCATCATTGGCAATTTGGAAAAACAACGGAAAGATTCCAGCCATGGTTAATGCTTCCGTTTGTTCTTTTTTAACAAAGTCATAGTCGTGAAAAAATCCTGTTTTCTCATTCCAAAAATATTTAACAATCAGTTCTTTTCTTTGGATGGCGAGTTGTTGGTAATAGTTGGCTTTTTCTTTTGAGTTTGATTGAGAGTCAGTTTTGGATAACCGACCTAAGTATACTTTCGCAATTGTTTTTTCTAAAAAATAAAGTAGACAGTTCAAGTCAACAGGTAAAATTTCTGTTGTATAAATTGTCGTCAAATCATTCGTATCTCGCAACCATCGAGAACTAAAATCCCAACCTGACTCACAAGCAGCTCGCATATCTGAAAATAATTCATTGGCAGGCCGGTCTGTTTTCTCAGCAAGTTCTAAATCTGTCGCTAACATTTCTGCTCGAGCTTGATGATGTTGATCGAAGTAGCGATTGAAATATTTTCCTTCGCCCAAATTAACGGTATGATTTTTTGCAATGATTGAATCATCATTTTCTAACAATACTTTCCCGTCCATCCAAAACGCATATTCCTTTTCTAAGAATGGTAAATATTTTTCTAAAACCTTCTCCCCCTTTTCTTCTGCTAATAGACTTACCATTAATGCATAAAATGGTGGCTGGGATCTTCCTATAAAATACGTTCGATTTCCATTTGGAATAAATCCTACCTTCTCAATCAACCATGAAAAGTTGTCTACCATGTTTTCGATAAGATCAATTTTTCCACTCACTTGCAGTCCTAACATCTTAAAATAACTGTCCCAATAATAAATTTCATTGAATCGTCCACCTGGAACAATGTAAGGATTTGGCAATGGAATTAGCGAACTTCCTTCGATTGCTTTATCGGCATCTCTTTTTAAAATATCCCAAAGGATTTCAATATGCTCATTCACAGATCGAGAAGTGTCACTTTTAAAATCAACAGACTTCGATGGGTTGAGTTGAAAAAAACGATGGAAAAATTTTTCTAAATCGAAATCAGGTTCGCCTTTTTCTTTTCGATATCGATTTAAAATATCGACTGGTTTTACCTTGGGTAAAGCATCGGATATTAATTTTTCATCTTTGAATATACCGCTTTGTTGGAGGTCGGTAAAGAGTTCTTGAAAAATGAGGTCGGGGGTTTGGTACATGTGATTTATTTCCGCTGACTTGTCTGATTAAATTATGTTTATTCACCACAGATTATACAAATTTACACAGATTATTGTTACCATTATATTTATCTGCGTAATCTATAGTGGACAAAAATATAACTATTATTAAACCACTTCAACTAGATTGTGAAAAACTGTTTTTATTTTCACAAAAAAACAAAATGATGATCGAAAAATTACCTTACTCCAAAACAGACGATTATACTTCAGCCCAAGCCGATGCTCGTAGAACGGTCGTGAGCAAGCATACCAATGTTGATTTTCAACACACCGATAAATATTCATTCAATCCAAAAGTCTTAGTTGGAAATATTGAAAACTTCTCAGGGGTAGTACAAGTACCGATGGGTTTTGCTGGGCCACTATTGGTCAATGGTGAAGAGGCGAAAGGAGAATTTTATATTCCAATGGCAACTACTGAAGGAACGTTACTCGCTAGTTATAATCGAGGAATGAAAATGTGTCGACTAGCAGGTGGCATTACAACGACAGTAATTGATGATCGGATGAATCGCTCGCCCGTTTTTGTTTTTAAAAATGCTCGATACGCTAGAGAGTTTGGAAAATGGGTGACTGCTAATTTTGAAAAGATAAAAGAGAAAGCTGAGGAAACTACTTCGCGTGGAAAACTTTTAGACATTGGTCAATATCCAATGAGCAAAATGCGATGGTTGCGTTTTAATTTTTCGACAGGCGATGCTGCTGGTCAAAACATGGTGACCAAAGCTACTCGAAATGCCTGCAATTGGATTCTGGAACAAGAACCTGAAGGTTTAGAAAATTTCTCTTTGGCTGCAAATTTTGATACGGATAAAAAACACTCTCAACTTAATTCTTTGAAGACGCGAGGAAAAAGAGTTGTCGCTGAAATTGTTTTGCCCAAAGCATTGATGGAAGATGTACTTCATGTTTCTCCTCAAAAATTATATTACCTACGGCAAATGTCTAGCACCGGAGCAATGATGTCTGGCTCGATAAATAATGGTGCTCATTCAGCAAATGGCATCACCGCAATGTTTATTGCAACAGGTCAAGATGTGGCAAATATTGCAGAATCTTCCGCGGCTTTTTACTTCGGAGAGATTTTGGAAAATGGTGATTATTATTTTTCTATAACTATCCCTTCGTTGATCGTTGCAACTTATGGAGGAGGAACTGGCTTGCCAACTCAACGAGAATGTTTGGAAGTAATGGATTGTTATGGAGCAGGTAAAGTGAATAAATTGGCGGAGATCATTGCTGCAGTCGTTTTGTGTGGCGAGTTATCATTGGGTGCTGCGGTGGTGGCGGATGAATGGGTTTCGAGTCATGAAGAATACGGAAGAAATAGACCTTAGCACTTCAATAAAATAATTTATGGATACAGCTACTGTTTTAGGAATGATAGGAGTAAGTGGAATTCTTGGAGCTTACTTTCTAAACTTATTCAACTTGATTGATCAAAATAGTTATCCTTATATTTTGATTAATTTGGTTGGTGCAACTTTGGCTTGCATATCTTCGGTGATGATTGAGTCTCTTCCTTTTACGATTTTGGAAGGAGTATGGGCACTAGTTTCGTTAATCGCATTGGTGAAAAAACTATTTTTAAAATCGAAAACTTAAATCAAAAACCACTTGTAAATTATTACAAGTGGTTTTTATTTCGATGCTAAATATGAGAGAACTAAGCATTTTTTTTCTTCGCTTTCTTTTCAGCTCTTTTTTCTTTCAAAGTTTTGGTCGCTTCTTTTTTTACCGCCTTTTTCGAATCTTTTGACTTTGCCATAATTTTTATTTTTTTAGAAAATTAAAATAATGGCGCAAATATAAGTAAATTTTAACTTGAATATTTTTTAATTAAAAACAGTTGTGAATGTATTGTTATTTTTTATCCATACCATTTCGCATACTTAGAATTATCATCTTCTGCCAAATCTTATTACTTGTATCAGAACATAGATTTTGAATTTCACTTGAAGTTTGCGTCACCACTTCGTCAGGTAAATATTGAGAATACAGCGCAGCCACTTTCCCAATCAACGATAAAAATTCTGAACTATAATCCAAATACCGTTGCATTTCAAATTTGGTCATTTCACGTTTAGGAGAATGCTCCGTATTTTTCTTTTCCCTTCCTATCAATTGTGGATTTTTAGTTAATTGATACATATCAACTACATGTGCAAAGCCTTTTATTTCGTTGAGATATTTGATCGCTCTCACTCTTTTTATTCTATTTTCTAAGGTGAAAATAAAAAAGAATGCTGCACTCAGCAACACAATATTATTCAAAGAGGATTCCGCCACAGTTATCCAATCGGTGAATGAATTCTTAATTTTTAAATTGGTTAGAGTGAGTCCATAGATTAATGAAAAAGATATCACACCAATGACAACATAGGTAATTGCACGAATCAAAAATATAGGTTTGCTAATCCAGTTAATATGTTTTTTACTTTCGGAAGTGAAGGTGGAAAAGTCATCGCAAGTTTTCCCAAGTCCAGAATTAGGGAATCGTTCTTTGATTCTGATGGATAAGCGTTTGATGGTTTTTTCAATTTTTTCAAATTGAAGTGTGTTGTTAATTTCCATTTTTTTTAAAGATTGGTTTGCTTTGTTTTGCTTAATCTAAAATTTGATAGAAGCAAAATAAGTTTTTTCTATTAATAAAAAAAAATGCGTTGCTCCAAATCGGAACAACGCATTTTTTACAACATTGTATTTACATTTTCTTATTTCAACATGATTGGCAATCTCGCCATCGTGTTTTCCCATCCAACAACCAAGTCAACTTGGTTCGTTCCATTCTCTACCAAAAGCATAGAAAGCGCTTCCAAAGTTTTTGGAGTCTTTTCTGTTTTCGCTTTCATCGTAACTACGTTTGTTTTTTCATCATGGTTAGCATTTCCCCAAGAAGGTAAATTTGTGTGAATGATGAATTCCCATTCGTCCGCGCTATTCAATTTTGCGAATAAACCATATTTTCCTTTTTTCACTTTCGTTCCATTAATCGTTACATCTTCGAAGAAAGTGATTTCAGTAGTTTCATTTGCACCTACTCTCCACATTTCTCCATATTTCAACATTTCTCCAAAAATCTTTCGACCTCTCATTTGTGGACGACTATAAACTACTCTTACTTTTGCAACAGCTTTGTCTAAATCTTCTGGCTTTTGGAAATTACGGAATCGTGAGCTATTTGGATATTGAACCAAATCCATTGGACTTGTATCAGGCCCATTTGCAAGGCTAACGGCATTCAAATTAATTGGCAACATTGCTCTAGTTTGGTCCCATTCGAAAACCATATTTACTCTTCCTTCATCTACTTTTTGGAAACCAATAGTAAATTCTTCTCGTACATTTGGTACTCGAGTAGTTGGAATATTAACCGCCAAAATATCTTTAGTGATATCTCGGTTAGCAACACCTGCGATAAATCTTTCCGTAGAGATTTTTAATACCCAATGGTTCGGGTAAATCTGTGCAAACATAGTGTAAGTTCCCGCTTCAATATGCGTTCCATCAATTTCTACCGCTTGGTAAAAAGTAACCTCAGTTGCTTCATTTGCACCTAATCTCCAATCGATTCCCCATTTTTCTAATTGACCAAAAACATCTCTTCCTTTTTTGTTTGGTCGACAATACAAAACTTTAATCTTCAAAGATCGATCTGGATCGTCGTCACCCAAGTAATTTTTAAAAGCAGCTCTTCGTGGATAATGTGCTGCATCCATTGGACTTGCATCCATCTCTGAAAACTTTAATGTGTTTGCATCTTGTGCATTAGAATCAGGCATTCCTAAAAACGCCAATGTAAAAATTAGGATTATGTACTTAAATTTCATTTTGATTAGATTTTTTACGTTAAAAAAATATCGACAAAAGTATTATTATTTCGCCGAGATAAGGTTGTTCGCACGGACAAATTTTATATTTATTTAATTTGAAAGACACTAAACATGCTTTTAAGTGGCTTCCAAAAATTGTTTAAACATATTTATACTCCATATGTTCTAAAATCATGAAACACATTTTTATCTCACTTGCAATAATAACCATGGTAAATACGGATACTTCTATTTTCGAATTTGAAAAGTCAGACGAAATTAACTCTTGGAGAATAGTTAATGATGGTGTGATGGGCGGACTTTCTCAAAGTAAGATTACATGGAACGAAAAAGAAAACACACTTGGTTTTTCAGGAGCAGTTTCTTTAGAAAATAATGGAGGATTTGCTTCAGTCAGAGCCATTCCTCAGAATTTTGACCAAAAAGAATTCAAGAAAATAAAGCTTCGAGTCAAAGGTGATGGTAAGATTTATCAATTCAGAATGAGGAGTACTAGAAACTTTGATGGTATAGCTTACACATTGGATTTCGAAACTGAAAAAGATAAATGGAAGGAAATTGAATTGGCAGTCGATGATTTTCGACCTACTTTTCGAGGGAGAGTTTATCCTCAATATGGAAAATTCAATTCTAGTGAATTACAGCAAATCGGAATCCTAATTGCCAACAAACAAGTGGGAGAATTTCATTTAGAATTAGATTGGGTTCGAGTTGAGCAATAGCTATAATTCAATAAAATTATAGTTTTCATCGTGTAATCCCATTAATATACTGTTCCCTTCATCATCTACCCGAAGGCCACCATACTTTGCTTCTTCGAAACGTTCAGCAGTCCCTTCTTCGAAGAAGTAGGATTCTGCACCGAAGCTTACACCTCTTCGATGAATAGCATATTTGATTAAAAATTCACCGTCATTTAATGGCTCTTTTTCTTCTTGGTAACGTATCAATTTTACTATTTTATTTTCATCTAGTGAAACTACACCATAACCGAATTTAGGTAATTCATTTTTCGTTCTTCCTTGGTTAGCAATCGCATACCGCAAATCCATGTAGTCACCTTGCATCAAAGATCGAGGATCGACAGGTGCTAATTCAAACAACATTAATGTCCCCTCCGAAATAGTTTTTTCTTTATGAAAAGTTGCCCAATTGATATATCCAATAAGACAAACTAGATTAAAAAGAATGACGATCGTTTTTATATTTTTCATGAAAAATAAATTTAATTGAGTTCTTCGGCTTCGGTTAATTCTCCCATAAATATTCTATTATAAAAATAATAAGCACTCAAAAACACCACTCCTGAAATCATCAAAATAATAGACTTAGTTAAAAGTGTCAAATTCAAATCATAATAAAATTGCATTCCGAAATAAACTAAACCTATCATCCCCAAAGCTGTTCCTGCTCGATGTCCAATATGATAACTCGCCAATAAAACTAAAATCGCTCCTCCAATTGAAGGCATCAAAAAGGTTGGAAAAAAAACAAAAACACTTAATCCATAAATCCACATTTTATTTTTCTCATCACTTAATTTAAGTCCTTCCATTATTTTAAAAACGACAAAAAGATTAGCTAGAACAATAGTAATTGACGAAATCCAATCATAAGAAAAATAGAGTTCCATCTTCCAACTATTCGCCAATAAGAACAAGGCAAAACTTAGCGATAATAAAAAACCAGCATGTAAGGGCTTATATATTAAATTCCAAAAAGCATTTTTTGAAATCAACTTTGCTTCGAAAAAACTGAGGTAAAGAAATCCAACTAGGAGAAATAAAATTTGAAAATGAAACGCTGAATTAATTCTATTTTCCAAAATCAAAGCCAACCAACTTCCATTAAAAATCAGCACACAAATCAACCGCAACATAAATCCTTTGGCAAAGAAAAAAGAGATTGTAGCAATCGTCATGGCAATTAAGATGAGAAAATTTTCACTCCCATTTAGTTGCTCCACCAAACCAAATCCTATCATAAAACCGCCAATCAAAAAATTTGAAATACTTACCGTATCCAATAAAACACTCGTTTCATTTCGATCAATCCCTAAAGCAACTACAATCAAAATCAATCCCATTACCAAGGCAATAGCAGGTGTATCATACATTCCTAGAATCATTAGGAATCCTAGAAAAAATAAACTCCCCAAAAACCCGCCGATCACAGAAAGTATCTTCACCGCCAAATTCGAAAATTGAGAAGATTGAATCTCCACTTCTTTTTCAATAGCTTCTTGGTCATAAGAAAAAGTAGCCCCATACTCTTCTTGGATATTTTGTAACAAAATATTTACATTATTTTCCGATTCCATTCCATTCCTTATTTAAGTTTACTATTGAAAAAATCAAACCTGAAATACTTACAACAATATAAATCCCAGTAATCAAAAATCCGCCCAATCCATCGCCTACCTCAAAAACAGATTTAATTAAAAGAGATAAAATAATTAAAATAATACTCAATCCAATCGTCGCAATAAAAAAGGTGTCTTTCTTTTGCTTACCGTAATAAATTCCAAGAGGAAGAACGATCAATGCAAACCCAATTGTTAAAAATGACATGGATTCAAAATCAATAATTTGGAAACTCATATTTAAAGTTAGATAAGCCATAGAAACTAAAACGATGACTCTTTCCAACCATCTTGAAACTAAAGTTATTTTTTCAAAATGAGCTAAAACCTTTAAACCTACCAGATATAATAAGTTGATTATAAAAAGTAAATCCAATAATTTCACTTCATCAACACGACCAACAACTTGTTCAAAA
>CAJQQY010000150.1 GCA_905480595.1 uncultured Saprospiraceae bacterium
GTCACCTTTTCAGAATATATTCAATGTAATACGATATCTGGAAACAACTTTCAAATAACTGGGCCAGGTGGCCCCTACTCTGCAACAGTATCAGCCAATGCCTGCACGCAAGGTGGTGCTTATGATAATATTTATTCAATAAATGTTAATCCTCCAATTACTGAAATTGGAGATTATACCATCTCTTTGGTTACTAATGGAACGACAGAAGTTTTAGATTTATGTGAAAATCCTTCGGCAGTTAACTCTTTTGATTTTTCTGTATTAAATAGTCCTTTACCTAATATTGATATCGGAAATGATACCATTTTATGTGAGGGCGAAACGGTAACTATTAACACTTCTCTTCCTAATGCCGAATCATATAATTGGTCTGACGGAACAGGTGATCCGATTATTTCAATCACCGATCCTGGACTTTATACCGTTACAATTACTAATGTTTGTAACTCTGTAACTGATGATATTTTTGTCAGCTTTGTTCCATTGCAAGCTGTGGATATTGACCTTGGGTCTGACACTATGTTGTGTCCTGGTGAGATTTATTCATTAGATGCCACTTGGATTGGCGGTATTCAATATCTGTGGCAAGATGGATCAACTGATCCAACTTATCAAGTTTCAGAATCAGGATTGTATGAAGTTCAAATAATTGGAGCCTGTGACGAAACAGGTATAGCTTCGATTCAAATAGATTATGACGAGACTGAATTATACCTAAATCTAGGGTCTGATAGTTTGCTTTGTGAAGAAGATGGATTACATACAATAGATGTCTTCGATCCTAACGCTGATGAATATATTTGGAGTGATGGTTCGACCAGCTCAACTTTGCAAATTCCTGAAAATGGCGTTTATGCGGTAACTATTTCTGATAAATGTAATGTACTAATTGATGAGATTGATTTAACTTATACAAATTGTACCATTTGTGAAGTATATGTTCCCAATGCATTTTCGCCAGATTTTAATGGATACAATGATTTATTTTTACCCTACTCCAATTGCTCATTGCTCAATTATTCTATGAAAATTTACAACCGTTGGGGAGCCTTAGTTTATACAACTACTAATCCTCAAGAAGGTTGGAATGGTAGATTCAACAACAAAGATATTCCAGAAGGAGTTTATGTTTACCTTCTCGAATTTGAGGTGAATCAACGAGGCGAAAACATCCCTAAGAAATTAACAGGTGATGTAACTGTTGTAAAATAACGGTTAGCTGTGAACGGTTAATGGTTAACCGTTCACAGTTTTTGGGATAAAACTTATCTTTTTTATTTTTAATTATTTGACTGATTTTAATCTACTTCTCACAAGGTGACTTCGAGTAAAATCCATTCTGCACAAAATATTTTGAAAAAATATTAGCATCTTGCATTCCCATTTTTAAATCAAAAATCCTACTAAGTAAGCAACGATATATCACCTTGAAAAAATACTTTACCTTTCCACTCTACCTTTCCTTCATTTGGCTAATTTGCATTATTTTAGTCAACCCAATTGGTGATTTTCCACTCAATGATGATTGGTCATATGCTCGAAATGCGAAAGCACTTGCCTTGGAAAATAAAATATTTTTTGATGATTGGGGAGCAATGACTTTAATTGCCCACACGATGTGGGGAGCATTTTTTTGTAAAATATTTGGCTTCTCATTTACGGTACTTCGTTTCTCAACTTTAGTCTTAGGATGGGTTGGATTGATGGTAACTTATCTCTTTTTTCAAGAAGGAGGAATACAAAAAAAACATGCATTTTGGGCAACGATTTTATTGGCATTTAATCCCTTTTATTTTGCAAACTCATTTAGCTTCATGACGGAAGTTCCGTTCATGTGTTTTTTGATGTCAGCAGCTTATTTCTCACTTAAAGCCATAAATGAGAAAGGACAAAAAAATATACTGTTAGCAGCTGTATTTTCAATCCTTGCGACAATGATTCGTCAGCCTGGAGTACTTGTCCCCATCGCTTTTTTAATTACATATATCGCAAAAAACAAACTCTCATTAAAGACTGTTATTCAGGGAGTTACACCTTTAATTCTAACCTTAGGGAGTTTAATTTTATTCACAAATTGGAGAAATACTAACTATGGACTTTCTGAAAACTTTGGAAAAACCAGCCAACTCGTTGACAATATTACTAATGGACATTTAGAGAATGCTATCGCAACCAAAGCCTCTGGTTTTTTCATTATGTGGGGACTTTTTTTATTGCCGATATTGATTGTTTTGATGGCTAACTTTTGGAAAAAAATTCCACTCCTAGGGAAGATTATTTCAGTTGTAATTGCATTGTTATTAAGTTATCCATATTACCATTCTTTAGCAGATTCTTACTTGGGAAATACGTTTACGAATTTTGGAATTGGCCCAATTGTTTTACCATCAGAAGGTGAATTCCCAATTAGTCATTTGCATAAAAATGATTGGAAAAATTTCACTTTTGTAGGTTTTATTTGTGCTATCATATTACTCCAATGGATTTTAATTCGCACTACTCAACTTTTCTTTTTTATAAAAAATAAAACATCAGACGAAGTCAATTGGAATACCTTTTTTGCCTTAGCAACAGCCTTTGGTTATTTCGCTTTTTTGATGTTGAATAATTTTTATTTCGATAGGTATAGCTTAGTTGCATTTCCGTTTTTAATCTTAATGTTATTTCCGCAAGTTGAAAAATTTGCTATTCCAAAACCTTTGAAAGTAGTTGGACTAATCACACTTTCTGCCATCATTTTATTTTCCATCGGAGCAACTCATGATTATTTATCTTGGAATCGAGCGCGTTGGGAAGCTGTAGATTATTCTCATCAAACGCTGGAACTAGAAGCTGAAAAAATCAATGGAGGATTTGAATATAAAAAATGGTTTAACATCAATTTCAATAGACCATTAGGTTATCAAGGTTTGGAAAATTGGGATGATCCACGCGAACAATTTATCATTTCGCATTCGGAACAATGCCTTTTTACGACTATCAAAAGTTTCTCTTACACTAGATACTTCCCTCCAAAAAGAGATTCAATTTTTTTATTAAAAAAAGGAATTTTTTCTCAAACAGATACGATTTTCTGTGATGCAGAATTACTCTCAGCAGATGGTCAACACTTTCTTACCAATCAAGACGACATTCAATTAATCAATACGGAAAGACGAGTTTCCGACAAAGCTCACTCTGGAAAATATTCCATTTTGTTGGAATCAAATACCCCATATGGTTTTACTTTCACAATGGAAAATTTGCATCCATGTGAAAAAATTTTAGTCAGCACTTGGAAGCTTTCATCGACCAAATCGATCAAAGCAATCCTGACAATGGAAAATGGTATACATTTAGTAAATCCAAGTTTTATCGAGGAACGAGAGGAAAATGGATGGGTAAGACAAGTGCAAGAATTTACAATTCCAAAAGATGTAAAAACAGATAAGGCTACTTTCTTTCTATTCAACCCTACTCCTGAAAAAGTTTATTTTGATGATCTGATGATTGTGAGGATTAATGGATAACAGTCTTTATTCGTTAGACGGTTCTTAATTAGCTCGGAAGTGCATTTTTCAATTCGTTTATAAATATACCAGTTTTATCTCCCAACGGAATGCTGATATAATTAAACTGATCATAAAACACTTTGGCCGTTTTTTTCCCATAAACTGTTTTGCCTTCTTCAATTTTGGCGATATTTTTTAGCCAAATTTTTTGATGTGTTTTTCCAAAAGTGGAAACAGCTAAATGGTCTTTTTTCACCTGATAAGTATTTTTAAACATTAATACCAATGGTAAAAGTGGCGCGGTCAAAATAGCTGCTATTTTCAAATTAGCGCTCAGCAATTCGAAAAGGCCAAACCCTAAAATCACCATTAAAACGATGAGTGCCTTGATATAATTGAAGGAAGTATATTTCAATTCTACTCTTTTTTGTGAAAAAATATTTCTCTGCAAAACTAAAAATTAACCTACTCAAATTGGCATTTTAAGTTTAAAATAAAACACCCATTTAAAACTAAAGTTTTAAATGGGTGTATGTTTTTTTGAGTGGAGAAATCTTAATTTACACCAAGTTCATCTGGCACCGCAATTGGTTCAACTAAACTCATTGAATTTCCATCTGAATCCAAAATCTCTAAAACTACTCTTCGATTAAGTTGTCTTCCTTCTTCTGTATCTACTCCATTTTTCAGTTCATTTTTAGCAATCGGATTATGCTCTCCATAAGTTTCGATTCTGATTCGACTAGCCGGGATGCCTCTTCTTATCAAATATTTTCTGGCTTCATTTGCTCTATTTTTTGACAATCGATCATTGTAAGAATCATTTCCTTTAGCATCCGTATGAGCTCTCAAACTTGCAATAAAAGAGGAATTTTCTTTTAAATTACTCGCCATAAGATTCAATTGTTCTCTCGATTCTGATCGTAAATTATATTTATCAAAATCAAAAAATATTGATTGCAAACTAGAAATTAATTTCCGAGGAGGAGGAGTTTTATAACAAGTACAAGTTGCATTAAAAAAACTTTCATGCATCACAGATGTGTTATACCCAAGCGCTTCTAATTTTTTGCTTTCTGCCTCTGCTCCAGCTTCATCAAATTTTCCCACAAAATATCTGTGGAAATCATATTTGTCTTTACTGTAAAAAATTTGGCCATCAACATTGTAAAATTGAGCAGCTGAAACATAGGTATTGTAAACTGCAATTTGAACAAACCAATCATTTTCTGCCGCCTTCGTTGATAAAGAAATTAAAATAACGCAAAATGCTAAGAGTGTTTTTTTCATCGTAAGTATGTTTTAAATTTAAAAATCGGAAAGATTTAAATTACTAAAAAGGAGGGGGAAAAAATAAATTTTCTGAGGAGAGTTTTTGCACACAAAGTTTCCAATAAAAAATCCAATATCTCAATACCTAAAATATTGATTTTCAATGTTTTGCAAAAAAGTAATATGTTTTTTCTTTTTTTGAAAAAAACGTAATAAATAGTGGAAAAAAGGTAACTAAAGTCAATTTTTCCTTTTCTAATAAATTGGTATCTTCAACCTTTATTATAGACCTTGAATTCACAGTCATCATAAAATTACAGACCGAAAAAAAAAGTACAATGATTAGAATTACCCTATTCCTTTTTCTGTTTCTAATGACAAGTTGTAACGTAAAATCTTCTATACCTACAACTTCAAATCCTTCTCAAAACACTATTTCTACCCCCCAGATGGTAGATCAAAAAGATGGTTTTTTCAATTTCACATGGGATGAAAAGAAAGGAACTATCATGTTGGAGATTGATAAATTCGATACTGAATTTCTATATGTCAATTCTCTTCCTGCAGGAATGGGTTCCAACGATATCGGATTGGATAGAGGACAATTAGGAGCAACTCGAATTGTAAAATTTGTTCGAGTTGGAAATAAAATTTTGATGATCCAACCTAATTACAACTATCGTGCGGTGAGTGATAATCCTGCGGAAAGTGAGTCGGTGGAACAAGCATTTGCTCAGTCGGTAATTTGGGGTTTTAAAGTGGAAAACGAAAAAGAAGGTTCTGTATTTGTGGACGCAACTGAATTCTTACTTAGAGATGCACATCAAGTAATTAATCGGTTAGATCGCAATAATGAAGGTTCATATAAAATTGATAAAACACGCTCGGCAATATACCCTGCGATGTGTAAAAATTTTCCGAAAAATACGGAACTCGAAGCGACAATCACCTTTGTTGGAAAACCAAAAGGAAGGTATTTAAGAAGTGTTACTCCGAGTTCGGATGCCCTTACACTTCGAATGCATCACTCATTTGTAGAATTACCAGATGCAAATTATGAACCGAGAGTTTTTGATCCAAGAAGTGGTTTTAATTCAATTTCTTATCAAGATTATGCAACTCCGATTGATCAACCTTTAGTGAAAAAATTTATTCGAAGACATCGTTTGGAGAAAAAAGATCCAACTGCTGCGATGAGTGAAGCCGTGGAACCAATCATTTATTATGTGGATCGAGGAGCACCTGAACCAATTCGTTCCGCATTAATTGAAGGAGCAAGTTGGTGGAATCAAGCCTATGAAGCAGCAGGTTACAAAAATGCATTTCAAGTAAAAGTTATGCCTGACGATATTGATCCGATGGATGTGAGATATAATATAATTCAATGGGTTCATCGATCTACGCGAGGTTGGTCGTATGGAAGTTCCGTGACTGATCCACGAACGGGAGAGATTATCAAAGGCCATGTTTCATTGGGTTCTTTGAGAGTACGACAGGATTTTTTGATTGCGCAAGGATTAGTTAAAGCTTACGAAGAAGGAAAACCTGTTTCGCCAAAAATGTTGGAAATGGCTTTAGCGAGATTGCGACAATTATCTGCTCATGAAGTTGGACACACGATTGGGTTAGCTCATAATTTTGCAGCGAGCACCAATGATCGTTCTTCTGTTATGGATTATCCACATCCTTATATTACTGCAAATAAAGATGGGAGTTTGAATTTTGCTGAGGCCTATGATATTGGAATTGGAGCATGGGACAAACGAACAATTTTGTTTGGATATCAAGATTTCCCAAAGGGAACAGATCATGAAAAAGCATTGTTAGAAATTTTAAAAGAAAATCAAAGATTAGGTTTGCGGTACATTTCAGATGCTGATGCTCGACCTGCAGGAAGTGCTCACCCTTATGCACATCTTTGGGATAATGGAAGAGATCCTGTATCAGAATTAGATCGTTTGATGGGAGTTCGAGCAACTGCTTTGAAAAATTTTAGCGAGAATAATATTCCGATGAATACACCTTTTTCTGATTTGGAGGAGGTATTGGTACCATTATATTTAGCACATCGATATCAAGTGGAAGCTGCTGTAAAAGTTATTGGTGGAGTGAATTATGAATATAGTTCAAGAGGTGATACTCCAATGGCTGCAAGGATTGTAGATTACCCAACTCAGGCAAAAGCCATTATAAGTTTGATGAAAACTTTGAGTTCAAAAGAACTAGCAATCTCCAAAGATATTTTACTTCTTATTCCTCCAAAGACGTTTGACTCTCGAAGAACTAGAGAAAGTTTTAACTCTCGAACAGGTTTGACTTTTGATCCGATTGCTGCTGCAGAGAGTTCTGTCAACCATTTACTCTCATTGTATTTGCACCCACAAAGAGCAACTCGATTAATCGATCAGCTTTCAAGAGATCGAAGAAATCCTGGATTGCATATTACGATCAATGCTTTATTTCAAGCAACTTGGTTTACGGACGATGATGATCCTCACTTGGCTGAAATTGGTCGCATGGTGGAAAAATTAGTTTTACAACACTTAATGAAACTGGCCATGAATCAAGATGCAAGTGAGCAAGTACGTGCTGTTAGCTTCTACAAAATCAAAGAATTAAAAGATTATTTAAGTAAAAAAACTTCTGCTAAAGAAATGGAAAAAGCGCATGTCATGCATTCACTTTTGATGATTGAACAATTTATGGATGACCCAAATGAATGGAAAAATTCTATGCCGAAAAACATGCCTGATGGTTCGCCGATTGGAATGGATGCTTGCGGCGGGCATTTTTAGAAAATGATTTTATACTTTTTACCGAATACACATGAATAAAAACCACTTAACACTTTTTGTAATTGTTGTGCTATGTATTCTTTTTTTTAGTTGTCAAAAAAAACAATACACTTCAAAAACAATTCAAGGTGAAGAACCTAGAATAAAGAGTTTTTGGTATTATCAAGATAACTTTTTATTGGATCCAAACTCGACCGAGTTACGAACGGATGGGATTTATTTTAAAATAATTGATACCGATCAATTTGGAGATACTTATAAAACTTTTCGATTTTACGAAGATGGTTTAGTCATCTCTCACGTGGCTTACAGTACTCCTGAAAAATTGATGGAACTCGATCGAACCACGCAAGGGAACATTCATGGTTATTATAAAGCCAAAAATGACTCTTTGTTTTTCACGACAAAAGTTTACTATAATCATAGTCCTACTTTTCATACTGGCTTTGCTTTTCCTGATTCAATAAAGTTGAATAGTATTAATTTTAAAACTAGGGAGAGTGATGAACAGGTGTATTATTTTTTAAAAAAGGAAGAATGATGAATTTTGATCCTTAGTTACAATTAAAAAAAAATGAAAACTGAAATAATTAAAGGTATCAATGAAAATCAAAACCTTCTCGATTTAAGAAAACTATTAGTTGAATTTAAAAAGAAAGGAGGTAATCAGAAAGAAGCAATTCAACTTCTTGAGGAAGTTAGAATTGAATTTAGAGATGATGAAAAAAAAGAAGATAAAGTATTAGAACTTTTAGATTTTGCTTGCGGTTGGTGCCAAAAACGTTTTTTGATTTGGTAAGAAATAAAAATATTTTTCAGGGAACACGATGAATTTTCTAAAAAATGGACGAACAGAAACGAATAGAATTACTACAAAAAGCGAAAGATTTCTTTTTAAAAGAAATCGTTACTTCTCACGTCCGAAATGGTTTAAAAAAAGCAGGTTCGCTTGCTAATTATAATGTCAACCCTTTCCTTTTTAAATACTTAGCTAACTTTTTACGAGGTAATGGAGATCCTGAAAGCATGGCGGAAGCATTAATTTTGCCAAGAGTTTTAGGTTCGTCGATCACGACAACTTTTGGGATGAAA
>CAJQQY010000151.1 GCA_905480595.1 uncultured Saprospiraceae bacterium
CCATCTTCATCAATTCTAAGTTTTTTACAATACGTTTCAAATGCTTTAGCAACAGAAGTGGAAGGCGTAATTGGATACCACGCCATGACAGTTGCTCCTGCGTAAATTGCTCCTAAGCCACAAGCCGTATTTCCATCAATCATGATAGCATTTCCTACATTATCACATCTTTTAATCCGAATATTTAATGGCGATTCATAATTTTCTTTGATGTAATTAACTCCTAATTCCAACGCTTGATAATTGGAAGGAATGATTTTCGGTTTGGCTGCGAACTGCTCGGCGATCACCTCTTTTAAAACATCAATTTCCATATCTATCAAAGTAGCCACAGCTCCAACATAAATCATGTTTTTCAAAAGCTGTTGCAATCGAGGATTTGGATAATGCTTCATTGCTAATTTTATCATTGGAATCCCAATATAGTTGATATCAGCCCTGATAAATTCTTCATGCAAATTTTTACTAGAATCATAAACGAAATATCCACCCGAGCGAACACTTTGAATATCTTTCTTAAAACTTTGAGGATTCACTCCCACTAAAATATCAATTCCAGCACGTCGTCCCAAATGTCCTTTTTCAGAAATTCGAACTTCATACCAGGTTGGTAAACCTTGAATATTGGAAGGGAAAATATTTTTAGGCGTAACCGGAATGCCCATCCTAAAAATTGATTTAGCAAACATTTCGTTCGCTGATGCTGACCCTGTTCCGTTGACATTGGCAAAACGAACAACAAGGTCATTTACTATGATTTCTTTTTCCATTTTATTGGTAGGCTTTTGTCACGTTGTATAAATATTTCTTCATGTCCCAAGCTGCCGTAGGACATCTTTCTGCACAAAGTCCACAATGAAGACAAACATCTTCATCTTTAAGCATCACTCTTTGAGTTGGCAAAACTTCCGATACATATAAATCTTGAGATAAGTTTTCGGCAGGTGCGCTGAGTCTAGTTCGCAAATCTTCTTCTTCACCGTTGGTGGTAAATGTGATACAATCAGTTGGACAAATGTCCACACAAGCATCACATTCGATGCAAAGATTTGTTGTAAAAACTGTTTGTACATCACAATTCAAACATCGCTGCGCTTCCTTAAATCCCTCGATATGATCGAAACCTAATTCTACTTCCATCTTTCGATCTTTCAGCGTAACTGATTTATCAGCATGAGCAACTTGGTATCGCAAGTCCGATACTACATCATTATCATAAGTCCATTCATGGATTCCCATCTTTTGACTCACTAAATTAGTCATTGGATCAGGGCGATCATTTAGACTTTCCCCTTTGCAAAATAGGTCAATCGAAACAGCTGCTTGATGTCCATGAGCAACAGCCGTAATTACATTTTCAGGCCCAAATGCTGCATCACCTCCAAAGAAAACATGTGGCAAGGTTGACTGAAAAGTTACTTTATCCAAAACTGGAACTTCCCATTTCCCGAACTCAATTCCCAAATCTTTTTCAATCCAAGGAAAAGCATTGTCTTGTCCAATCGCAATTATCACATCATCCGCCTCAATAAAAACATCAGGTTCTCCAGTTGGAATTAAAGACCGTTTCCCATTCTCATCATACTCAGCTCGCACTTTTCCAAAAGTTATACCTTTGAGTTTTCCATTTTCTACGACAAATTCTTTTGGAGGCATATTGTTAAAAATCGCAATATCTTCTCTTTCAGCATCTTCGATTTCCCAAGGAGAAGCTTTCATATCTTTTCGAGGAGATCGAACGACAACCGTTACTTCTTCTCCACCAATTCTTTTGGAAGTTCGACAACAATCCATCGCTGTATTTCCACCACCAAGTACGATTACCTTTTTCCCTACAGAATCTCTATGTTCAAATGCGACACTTGCTAAAAACTCAATCCCAATATGAATATTTTCCTTCGCTTCTTCATAACCTGGAATTCGAAGTGCCCGACCTTTCGGTGCTCCAGTTCCAACAAATACTGCATCATATTTTTTATCTAAGATTCCTTTCATGCTATCGACGAAAGTATTGAAATGAGTATGCACACCCATGTCGAGAATGTAATTCACCTCTTCATCTAAAACTTGTTCTGGCAATCGAAAAGCAGGAATTTGTGTTCGCATCATTCCTCCACCTTTGTTCCACTCATCATATAAATGTATCTCATAACCTAAGGGAGCTAAATCTCTGGCAACTGTTAATGAAGCTGGCCCACCACCAATCAAGGCAATTTTTTTTCCATTCATTTCAAATGGACCTTGAGGCATCAGATGTTTGACTTCACTTTTATTATCTGCTGCCACACGTTTGAGTCTACAGATGGCAACTGGCTCCTCATCTACCCTTCCACGACGACATGCAGGTTCGCAGGGTCGGTCACAAGTTCGGCCGAGGACTCCAGGAAAAACATTGGATTCCCAATTAATCATATACGCTTCAGTATATTTCTGTTCGGCAATCAATCGAATATATTCGGGGACAGGAGTATGAGCAGGACAAGCATACTGGCAATCAACCACTTTATGAAAATACTCAGGATCTTTGATGTCGGTTGGTTTCACGATTTTATTTTTTCATTAAATAAAAAAATAAATATAATAAGATAGGAGGTAAAACCAAAAGTATTATTGGCTAAGTGCATATTTTTACAAATAAAATAATTAAACTCTCTTTTTGAAGTTAATTTTAGAAACATTACGATAAGAAATGTATTTTAATAATGGAAAATGTCTTTAATCTTTTTTCATTATTAAAAACTTTTGAAATGAAACTAACTCTTCACTTTCTATTTTTAAAAAATAAACTCCATCCTTGAAAGCACTCAAATCGATTGATTCAATGAATTTTTCAATTTCCCTTTTTTTATAAAAAACTTGACCAAGTTCATTAAAGATCGTCATTGAATATTCTGAAGGAAAATTATTATCCCATTTTACATTCAAAATATCATTTACTGGATTTGGAAAAATTTGGATAGATTCAATATTATTTTTCTCTAAATTAGAAGTTGAGAC
Source organism: uncultured Saprospiraceae bacterium (assembly GCA_905480595.1). Classification (GTDB taxonomy): domain Bacteria; phylum Bacteroidota; class Bacteroidia; order Chitinophagales; family Saprospiraceae; genus CAJQQY01. The sequence continues at coordinate 2,998 of CAJQQY010000151.1, forward strand.
CAACCCACATTCTCCATTTAAAAATCCTACTCCGAAATAATGTTTTTCCAAGTAGCTTCTTAAAGCTTGAGCGGTGGCTGTTGCAAAAACTTCACGATTGGCTGACGTGTTCCGAACACCTTCCCAATTACATTCTATTTGAATTCCATCGATAACTCCTTCTATTTCTGAACCATGTCGCCCAGTATTATAACCTCCACTAAAAAAAGGATCGCTGCCCATCGGAAAAGGATCAGTCTGACTGGGCACAGCAGGAAATAATTCATTTTCATAGAACTCTCCAAAGCTATCTTCGCCTCGAAGTAATTGAGACAAAGTCAGATTATTCAAGTTGTTGTAGACTAAACTTCTAATACTCGCTTCGTTAACTAAACCATTTAATTCTCCATCAGTCATTTGCAATTCTGACCTAGAGATCCGATAACCTAATTCTAATCGTTGAATATCATGACCATGGCCATGCAGATCAAGATACAGTCCTCTACCAAAATTCTGAGTTATAGAATCCTTTGCCGCTTGTATAAAATCATGAAATTCCGCCCATGCTTGTTCTGCCATTGGGTCACCATCTGCTGCATCTCCAATTTCTCGATTGGCATCTAATTTTCTGCGATGCAAACGATTGATAATGATATATGGATAGCAACCAAATTCTTCAAAAATTGCATCTGACATTTGTCGAATCAGCTCCTGCGTTCGAGAATCTCGAACATAAACACACCCTGCACAATCTCGATCTGGAATTTCCACGGGTTCTAATCCTCCGCCATGAGGTGCTGAAATAATGATGGGTAAATTGCCTGCTTTAAATTCGATGTATTCGTTTTCGCCAAAGTAAGTTTCACCTGGAGTGTAGATTTGGGAAAAACTAGAACTGGCAAAAAAGAAAATTAAAAGGACAACAATAAGTTTATTTCCCATTTATTTTTTAATTCAAACTTACCTTTTCTTTTTTTAATTCAGTAAAAAATTTCCTCAATAATCAAAAATTGGTCTAACTTAGCACAAACCTAAATTTCCTCTGAAGATGAAAAATACAATGCTTTCAAAATTCACATTTCTACTTCTTACAATTTTCCCTTTCCTCCTTTTTGGTCAAATCAATCCGGATTACTTTGACGGACCATATATCTTTCATCAAAATGATAGCCTTCAAATTCAATGGATAGAGGCTGGTATTGGGCATGATTCTCTAGTTGCAAAATCAGAAGCTACCACTTTTGATCGACCATCTTTACCAAAA
>CAJQQY010000152.1 GCA_905480595.1 uncultured Saprospiraceae bacterium
AAGGTGTTAATCCGAATGGATTAACACCTTTAAATTCAATATGTATAAACTTTATTTCTCCTCTTTCACATTCATCGCTTCCCACAATTTATCCTTCAACTCCTCCAAACCAATTTGCGCAACCGATGAAATAAATACTGTCTCAATTCCTTCTGGCAATTCAGGTTGCAACATTTCCTTCAACTCGTCATCAATCAAATCACTTTTCGTAATCGCCAAAATTCGTGGTTTGTCCAATAACTCAGGATTAAACATTTTTAACTCATTGAGCAAAATTTCATACTCCTTGTTGATATTATCTGTATCCGCAGGAACCATAAAAAGCAAAATTGCATTCCGCTCAATATGTCTCAAAAAACGATGACCGATTCCTTTTCCTTCATGCGCATTTTCGATAATCCCAGGAATATCAGCAATGATAAATGATTTATGACCACGATACTTTACAATTCCTAAATTAGGCGTCAAAGTGGTAAATGCGTAACTCGCAATTTTAGGCTTTGCAGCAGTTACAACTGAAAGCAAAGTAGATTTTCCAGCATTAGGGAAACCAACTAAACCTACGTCAGCTAAAACTTTTAACTCTAGAATTTTCCATTCTTCCACACCTTCTTCACCTGGTTGAGCATATCGAGGAGCTTGATTAGTGGCAGATTTAAAATGAGAATTACCTAAACCTCCACGTCCACCTTTTGCTAAAATTCGTTCTTCGCCATGTTCTGTAATTTCAAAATGAACTTCGCCCGATTCTACATCTTTAGCAATTGTACCGAGTGGAACGTCGATATAAATATCTTCGCCTTCTGCGCCACTTCGATGACTTTCACCACCATTACCACCATCTTTTGCAATCACATGTTTTCGATATCGCACAGGAAGCAAAGTCCATATATTTCGATTTCCTCTTAAAATAATATGTCCACCACGACCTCCGTCACCACCATCGGGGCCACCCATGGCTGTAATTTTATCTCTTCGAAAATGCGCAGAGCCTTGCCCACCTTTTCCAGTTCGACAACAAATTCTTACAAAGTCTATGAAATTTTGTTCTGCCATTACTTATTTTTTTGCAAAAATAGTTCTTTTTCAACTATTCAATAAATCGTATTGATTTTCAATGCGTTCAATAAAAAATGTCATCGTACATAAAGTACAATGACATTCGAAATACTTATTAAAAAACCGTGTTTTTTAGCGTTTCATCCAAAAGATCATCGCGCAAAGTCTTTCAAAAATTTCTTCGATAGAACCTACTCCGTCTACTTTGTTCGCACGCTCTTGTTTTCCATAATAATCAAAAACAGGAGCAGTCTCATTATTATAAGTTTCAATTCGATTTGCAATAATACTTTCGTCTTGATCGTCAGCTCGACCTGAATCTTTTCCTCTTTCTAATAATCGCTTAATCAATTCTTCATCAGGCACATCCAATGCCAACAATCCTGACACAGCTAGATCTTTCTCTGCTAGAAAATTATCTAACGCTTCTGCCTGTGCAATCGTTCGTGGAAATCCATCAAAAATGTAGCCTGGTACATCTGGGTTTTCATTCACCTTTGCTTTGAGCATATTAATCGTTACTGAATCAGGAACTAAATCTCCTTTTTCAATATAACTTTTCGCTTCTATTCCTAATGGAGTATCATTTTTCATATTAAATCGAAAAAGATCTCCTGTGGAAATGTGTAATAGGTTGTACTTCTTAACTAGTTTTTCTGCTTGTGTTCCTTTTCCAGACCCTGGAGGGCCGAACAATATTAAATTTAACATGTGTGTGTAATTTGATTTTTGTAAAAAACGTTGCGAAGATAAGAAAAAAAGTACTAGAGGGAAATGACAAAGGTCACTTTATTAATGAGTCGTCAATATTGGGGAGCGGATCATAATGTGGCTGTCTGCTTTAGCTGACGAAAAAAAAGAGCAGAGCGATTTTTTTTACTAATTCAAGAAATTGATTTTAAAAACAAGAGTTAATTTTTATAATTAGCTGAAAATAGTTTCATTTTTTTTAAGAATACACTTTTTTCTTTTTTTAGGTCAGCTAAAGCAGACGGCCACACTATGATCTACTTCTCAGAGTTGTTTTGCTATCTGGAAAAGATGTAATCGAAATGATGATACATGACTTTTTTAAACTTTTAAACATTGGCCATTTTACTTTTTTGATCCGTTAGAGTTAATAATTAAAACACTTTTAAAACAAATTATTTTAAAATAAAACAACAAATTGTTGTTAAAGTGAAAAAGTGTCTTTATATTTGTTACGTAATCAAAATTATTTGATTAGAAATTTCGTTTTTTAATAACAAAAAGTTTTAAAAATGAATATTCAAATTTTAATAAGCAAAAAAGGAACACAAGTGGTCACGGCGACTAATTTACATGACGTATTAGACTTGCCATTGCATAAATACAATAGTAATATTAAAAGATGGGTGTCTGATATTTATGCTTTTCAGGATGATGTCCGAAAGCCTGAAATAATGCATGATTATGCTTTGCGTTCTTCCAAAGGAAAAAGAGAAGATTACTATATTTCGCTCGAGTTGGCGAAATTGATTACGTTAAATTCTAATAGTTTAATCAAAGCAGAATTAGCAAAATACTTCCTTTCGCTTTGTAAAAAAGAGGAAAAAGAAGAGATGCTGACGAAAGATCAAGTTTTAGCAGTTTTAGAATTAACAAAAGTGATGGGCATGATTTCTTGTCAGAAATCAGTAGAAAAACAACATCAAAATAAATATAACGAAGCACAAGGCAAACCATATGAATGGTGGAAATATCGAGCAAATCTTTTGGGATATTCTGTTCAAGAGTTAAAAGATAAGATGCACGAAGTGGGACAAAATTATAAAAGTAAAAATTTACTCCAATTATTGATGCATTTGGATAAATATGAAATCATTCGAATGGCAGTTATTGACTTGTTTTTGGCTTTAGGAAAAAATGAAAAATATGCAAAAGATATGGGGGATCTCGCTAAAGTTTTTGCTCGTGAAATGAAAGTAGAAATTTGGGATGATCGAAAATCTGACATCAAATTCACGCATAATGTGAATATGGAATTAGTTCAAGAAGTAAAAGGTCTTCAAAATGAAGGAGAGACCTTAGGATTGTGGTCGCATCGAGCAACTGCATAGGACGATTTTCCCAAACAGTTTATGTAATGGGTAATGTGGTATGAATTTTACTGCTAAAGAAACATATTTAAACTAATTCCACTATCGGATGTTACTCCGTGGTAAAATTTACTAATCCAAAAAACTTAAATTATGCATTTTTTCTTTTCAATCTTGCAAAACGATAATCGAAATACAGATTTCGATTCTGATGATTCAGATCAGCAAAAAAAAGATTCTGATGAAACTCAAAAAAAGACAAATTAAAACGGTCCCATAAATAATTAGTTCATGAAATTAAGCTACATATTATCGTGAGCGAATTTTAAATTTAGACTTCCCCATCTTCCTTCGGCAATAACTAAGGCTATTACCTTGAAAAATGGCTCGTCTAAATTTAAAATTCATCTCAATCTAAAATATACCTTATTTCCATGAACTAATTACTTGATTAACAAATTCTCCGAGTTTTATCCTCGGATCTAAAAGAGAAAAACTACATACCTTCCGTTGTCTTTTGTGCAGCGGAAGGTTTTTTATTTTCAAAACAAAAACAGATTGCAATAGAATTCAATCGACTTTTAATTTTTTAAATCAATAAAACCTTTATTTTTGTGGCAAAAAGAACAAGAAACACTAAAAATCAAAATCGAAAGATGGCAGAAGTAACTTATAACGAAGACAATATTAGATCCCTTGATTGGAAGGAACACATTCGTTTGCGTCCTGGGATGTACATTGGAAAATTAGGTGATGGTTCCGCACCTGATGATGGTATTTATATTTTGGTCAAAGAGATTTTCGATAACTCGATTGATGAATATGTGATGGGACATGGAAAACATGTTGATGTGAAAATTGAGGATGGAAGAGTTTTTATTCGAGATTATGGTCGTGGCATTCCTTTAGGAAAAGTCGTGGATTGTGTTTCCAAGATTAATACTGGTGGAAAGTATGATTCAAAAGCCTTTAAAAAATCAGTTGGTCTGAATGGAGTTGGAACAAAAGCGGTGAATGCATTGTCTGACCGATTTAAGGTGCAAGCCTTCCGAGAAGGAAAAACTAAATTAGCAGAATTCGAAAAAGGGATTTTGGTGAAAGATGCTCGAATGAGCAAAACTAAAGAAGAGAATGGAACGTTGATCGAATTTGAACCAGATGCTTCTATTTTCAAAAAATATAAATTCAGACCTGAGTACGTAGAAACTCAATTGTGGAACTATGCATTTTTGAATGCAGGTTTGAAAATTCATTTCAATAAAAAAATACTTTATTCTAAAAATGGATTGTTAGATCTTTTGACCAAAAGAGTAGGTGGGGAAGAGTTGCGATACCCAATCGTGCACTTAAAAGGGGAAGATATTGAAGTAGCTATCTCGCATGGTCAACAATATGGCGAACAATATTATTCATTTGTCAATGGTCAAAATACTACACAAGGTGGAACACACTTGGCTGCTTTTAGAGAAGCAGTTGTAGGTGCAGTTCGAAAGCATTTTAACAAAAATTTTGATGCAAAAGATGTGCGTGCTTCAATCGTAGCAGCGGTAAGTGTAAGAGTGGAAGAACCTGTTTTTGAATCTCAAACAAAAACAAAATTAGGTTCACTAACGATTGCTCCTGATGGGCCAACTGTTCGAAGTTTTGTCAATGACTTTATTGGGGAAAAATTAGATAATTTTTTACATAAAAATAAAGATGTCGCAGAGGCATTGTTAAAACGAATTCAACAATCTGAACGTGAGCGAAAAGAAATTGCAGGTATCAAAAAATTGGCTAACCAACGAGCCAAAAAAGCGAACCTTCACAATAAAAAATTAAGAGATTGTCGCCTTCATTTTAATGATACCAAGAAGAGTGTTACTGATGAGGATAAATTATTGACGACCGTATTTATTACGGAGGGAGATTCTGCGAGTGGTTCGATAACCAAAGCGAGAGATGTGCAAAGACAAGCTGTTTTTAGTTTGCGTGGAAAACCATTGAACTGTTTTGGTTTGACGAAAAAAGTGGTGTATGAAAACGAAGAATTAAACCTGTTGCAACATGCTTTGAATATTGAAGACAGTATGGATGACCTTCGGTATAATCGAGTGGTAATTGCAACTGATGCCGATGTCGATGGAATGCATATTCGATTATTGTTATTGACCTTCTTTTTGCAATTTTTTCCAGATCTAGTTCGAGGTGGTCATTTGTATATTTTAGATACACCACTTTTCCGAGTTCGAGATAAAAAGAACACTTACTATTGCTACAGCGAGGAAGAAAGAAAAGCTGCGGTCAAAAAATTAAGAGGAAAAGCGGAGATCACTCGATTTAAAGGATTGGGAGAAATTTCGCCGGATGAATTTGGAGATTTTATTGGCGAAGATATTCGATTAGAACCTGTTTTGATGGGAGAAGATACTAGTATCGAAGGAATCTTGGCCTACTATATGGGGAAAAATACACCTCAACGTCAAGACTTTATTATTGACAATCTTCGAGTAGAATTGGATACGGTTGATGATGAAAATGATCCTGAGAAGAACGCTGCGGAAGTGAAAGGTGAGAACGAAGTTACAGTCGAAGGATAAAAATTAAACCGCTGTGCTGTCTTCTGACAGTACAGCGGTCTACTGATAACCTGCCCTTTTGTCTTGTTTTTTTACTAAAAATGCCAAAAATAGCGCTGTCCAGATGGTTTTTGGCAATGGCATACCAATTGACTATTACCCTGTAATAAATATTTTTTTTATATAACTGACAAGCTGACTACTAACGATTAGGAAGTCGGGTTTCGTTGAGTAAGTTAAGTCAGCTATTTTTCCAAAAAAATAGATTGAGTTCGTGTGATTTTTGTAGAAAAAAAACGAACCTAAATCAATCTTACAATAGATACAACAATATGATGTTTGAAGATTTTTTTTACCCACAAGGTGTTGATGACGATGTAGAATTTATGCCCTTATTCCAAGTCGATGAAGGAGAAGATGATGCGACAGCGGATGATGATTACTCTGAAATTCTTCCAGTTTTAGCTTTAAAAAATACAGTACTTTTTCCAGGCATTGTAATTCCAATTACGGTTGGAAGAGACAAATCGTTAAAGGCAATTCAAAAAGCTTATGCTGGTGATCGAATGGTGGCGGTGCTTTCTCAAAAAGAAGCAAATAATGAAGATCCAAATTTTGAGGATTTATATCATACCGGAACAGTTGCTCGAATTATCAAACTGTTGAAAATGCCCGATGGAACAGCAACGGCTATTTTGCAAGGAAGAAAACGATTTGCTGTTTCTGAATTGACGAAGACAACTCCATATTTGGAAGGAAGAATTTCTATTGTTGCAGATGTTGCTCCAAAGAAAGAGCTAGAATTTGATGCGATCGTTTCTTCGATCAAAGATATGGCAAAACAAATCATCGAACTCTCTCCACAGATACCTTCAGAGGCTGTAGTGATTTTGAAAAATATCAATAAAAATTCCTTTTTACTTAATTTTATCGCTTCCAATTTGGGGATCAAAATTCCTGCAAAACAGCAGATCTTGGAAACTAATGAATTGGATAAACGAGCAGAAAGTATTTTGCAACACATGGATAATGAGTTGCAATTGTTGGAACTCAAAGATAAGATCGAAGGAAAAGTTCGAGGTGATATCGAAAAACAACAACGTGATTATTTTTTGAATCAACAACTCAAAACGATTCAAGAAGAGCTTGGTGGAAATCCACAAGAAGGTGAGTTGAAAGCGATGATGGAACGGGCAGAAACGAAAAAATGGCCAACTGCCATTGCCGATGCTTTCAAAAAAGAGATCACTCGTTTGGGAAGAATTAATCCACAGGCCGCAGAGTATTCAGTTGTTTTCAACTATGTTGATCTACTATTAGAGTTGCCTTGGAATGAATATACTGAGGATAAATTTGATTTGAAAAATGTCAAAAAAGAATTAGACAAAGATCATTTCGGATTAGAAAAAGTGAAAGATAGAATTTTGGAACACTTGGCTGTTTTGAAATTAAAAGGAGATATGAAGTCGCCAATTATTTGTTTGGTTGGCCCTCCAGGAGTTGGAAAAACTTCTTTGGGGCGATCAATTGCAAATGCGTTGGGACGTAAGTTTGTGAGAATGTCATTGGGTGGTTTACATGATGAATCAGAAATCAGAGGACATCGAAAAACTTATATCGGAGCAATGCCAGGGCGAATTATTCAGTCTATCAAAAAGGCAAAAACTTCGAATCCCGTTTTTATTCTAGATGAAATAGATAAAGTTGGAAGAGATCATCGAGGTGATCCATCTTCTGCATTGTTGGAAGTTTTGGATCCAGAGCAAAATGAAACCTTCCAAGATAATTATTTGGATTTGGAATATGATTTATCCAAAGTGTTGTTTATCGCAACATCAAATTCATTGAGTACCATCCAACCAGCATTGTTGGATCGAATGGAAATTATCAATGTAAGTGGATATTCAACAGAGGAAAAAATTCAAATTGCTAAAAATCATTTAGTTCCAAAGCAAAGAAAAGCACATGGACTAAAAGCAAAGGATGTAAAATTCTCAGCTAAGATTTTAAAAGAAATTATTGAAGGTTACACTCGTGAATCAGGGGTGCGTGGATTGGATCGACAAATAGCTGGAGCAATGAGAGGCATTGCTAAGCGAGTTGCAATGGAGGAAGAATACAATGTGAGCTTGACTTCAGAAATGGTGAAAGAATTGTTGGGGCCAACCAAGTTTTCGAAAGATATGTACCAAGAGGCACATGTTGCAGGAGTTACCGTTGGTTTGGCTTGGACTCAAGTTGGAGGAGACATTTTATTTATTGAATCAAGTTTAAGTAAAGGAACAGGTAAAGTAATTTTGACTGGAAATTTAGGTGATGTGATGAAAGAGTCAGCGACAACTGCTTTGACTTATTTGAAATCGAATGCGGAGAAATTTGATCTCGATCCAGATATTTTTGCCAAAAAAGATGTTCACGTTCACGTTCCTGAAGGCGCCATTCCTAAAGATGGACCATCAGCAGGAATTACAATGTTGACAGCTTTGGCTTCTGCATTTAAAAATCAACCAGTAAAATCTCACTTGGCGATGACTGGTGAAATTACTTTGCGAGGGAAAGTTTTACCTGTAGGCGGAATCAAAGAGAAAATCTTAGCAGCCAAAAGAGCAGGAATCAAAGAATTAATTCTTTGTAAAGTGAACAAAAAGAATGTTGATGAAATAGAGAAGAGTTATATCAAAGGTCTGAAATTTCATTATGTAGATCGGATGGATGAAGTTTTGAAAATAGCTTTAAAATAAATTATACAAACTACCGTGGCACGGCTCAAAGCCGTGCCACGGTAGTTTTTCCCTCAATTTTTTTTTCTTCCTACATTCGATCGATTGTTGATAAGAAAAGAATAATAGAGAATATGAAAAGAAGGACATGAATTTGAGCTATACCATGGTGGTTCGTCTTAAAGTTCTGTTAACTGACCATAATTTTACACCTATCCCAACGTTTCCTTCTTGAGTTTTCGTTATCTTTATTGAATATTAGAATAGGATTATTATTCGAGTTATCGCAAGTTTTTTTTGACAAAATCAACTAATTCTTGTGAAGCTTGTTTATAAATATGAGAATCCATTGTTACATTTGAGAAAAGAAAAATTCAAGATGAAATTTAAATATCTAGTTTTTACATTTTTAGCATTTTTGATGACAAATGAAATGTCAGCTCAATTTGAAAGAGACTCTAATTTGATTCAACTTTCAGGGATGATATTAGATGGTTCGAATGAGGAACTCATGCCCATTCCTTACACAAATATTTTTATTAAAGATTCAGGTCGAGGGACTTATTCTGATTTTAGTGGATTCTTTTCCATCGTTGCTGAAAAAGGGGAAGATGTAGAATTTTCAGCGATTGGTTATCAAACTGTAATATTTACAGTTCCAGATAGTTTGACTGATCAACGATATTCCATTGTTCAGTTGATGACGCAGGATACTATTAATTTGCCTGAAGCAATTGTTTTTCCTTGGCCAAGTCGAGAGCATTTTAAACAAGAATTTTTAGCAATGGATGTTACTGCTCAGATGCAACAGCGCGCAGTTGCAAGTTTAGCAGAAGATGCATTAGCTCGAATGAGAAACACAGTTCCAACTGATGGAAATGAAAGTTCTGATTTTTACCTCCGCCAGCAAGCGCGTAATTATTATCATGTAGGGCAAACTCCTCCAATGAATATTTTTAGTCCTGTGGCTTGGAAGCAATTTTTTGATGCCTGGAAAAAAGGAGACTTTAAAAGGAAGAAGGAAAAGGAAAAGAAAAAACAAGATAAGCCGAAGAATAACGCTTTAGGTTTTTAGAAATATCCAAACCAAAAACGGAGGGCTGTTAGCACATAAAATGCTAACAGCCCTTTATTATTTAATAGCTATTTGTTAGTTGAAAAAACTAAACTTCTACCATCATCATTGCTCTCAATCGTTTTGGTACTTGAAACCTAGGACCTAATTTTGCTTCCAGAGTTTCACATTTTTTTATAAAATCCTCAACACCATAATCCGTAACAAATTGATAAACTCCACCTTTGAAAGCAGGAAATCCCCATCCAAAAATACTTCCTAAATTTCCTTCCTCTTCAGTTTTTATAATTCCCTCTTGCAAACACCAGAATGCTTCGATCACTTGAACAAAAAGTAAGCGTTCAATTATTTCTTCTTTCGCAATCGAGTTGCTATGCGATGGAAAATGATCATCTAACTCCGACCAAAGTTGTTGAGAATCATTTTGATATTCATAAAAACCAGCTCGCATTTTTTTGCCTTGGCGATTAAAATCTTTAATCATTTTTAATAAAACATCAACTGCTGGATGTCGAATATATTTTGAGCCATATATTTCCGCAGCTTGGTTTTCGTATCGCAAAACAATATCTAGTGATAAATTATCAGCAAGGGCGAGTGCACCTTTTGGCATTCCAGCTTGCAAACTCAAATTCTCAATTAATGCAGGTGCATAACCTTCTTGCAACAGAGTAATTCCTTCGAGAATAAAAGTATTTTGGACTCGTGCTGCAAAAAATCCCCAATTATCTTTTACCACAATTGGCGTTTTTCGAATCGCCTTAATAAAATCAAAAGCTTTGGCAATAGATTCATCAGAGGTTTTCTTACCTCTCACAACTTCTACCAAAGGCACTTTATCTGGTGGTGCAAAAAAGTGGAGTCCGACGAAATTTTCAGGTCGAGCAGATGCCGTTGCTAATTTTGTAATTGGAATTGAAATCGTATTCGTTGCAAAAATAGAATATTCATCAAGGTGTGCTTCTGCTTCTCGAGTCACATTAGCTTTTAAGTTTTGATTTTCGAAAACTGCTTCGATGACAATGTCGCAATCTTGAAATTTAGCAGCATTATCAGTTGTTTTCAATTTTTTTAACAGCATTGGAACTTGAGAAGAAGTTAGTTTTCCTTTGTCAACCATCTCATTAAGTTTTTGCTCGCAAAGATCTTTTCCCTTTTCAGCTACCGCTTTAGAGATATCTTTTAGCACCACTTCCATTCTATTCATCAAACAAATAAATGCAATACTCGAACCCATCAGACCGGCACCAATAATTCCAACTTTTTTAACCCGAAATTTTCCATAACCTTTTGGTCGACTACTACCTTCTTTGATCGCATTGAAATCATACCAAAATGCTTTGATCATGTTTTTAGCCTCACGGCTTTTGACCAATTCTGTATAATATCGACTCTCTATTCGGCAAGCTGTATCAAAATCAACCAAAGAACCTTCGGTCAAAGTATTTAAAATTGCTGCAGGAGCTGGATAATTATTTTCTGTATCATGCATTAGTTGCGCGGTCAATAAAGCAATCCGTTGACCTAGTTCATTATTTTTTGCTCGTCCTCCAGGAATTTTTCCATTAGTTGAGTCCCATACTCTTCGTCCTTCCTGATTATTTAATAACCATTGTTTTGCTACTGACAACATCTCTTTTTCATCTTTAGCCAAAAGATCAATGATACCTGCTTCAAGCGCTTCTTTTGGTAAAAACCTTTTCCCATTTGCCAAAACATGATATGCTTTTTCAACTCCCAAAGTCCACAACATTCTAATTACACCACCTCCACCAGGCATAATTCCAAGCGTTACTTCTGGATGCCCCAATCGTATTTTTGGATCATCAATTACTACTCGATAATGACAAGCCAATGCCAATTCAAAACCACTTCCTAAAGCTGTACCATTGATAGCAGCCACCACAGGAACACCAGGACTCTCCAATTCTCGAAAGAATTTTTGCATGTTATGAGAAAATTCAAAAATAGCTTCTGAATTGGTTTCTTGATGTAAATAATCCAAATCACCTCCGACTAAAAAATTCTTTTTAGCGGAGGTAATGATAATTCCACGGAGAGCACCTTTGGCTTTTTCCTTTTTGAGGTGTTCCATTACGGGAGTAAATTGAGCACCAATTTTATGATTGATTATATTGAAATTTCGCCCTTCCATATCTAAGGTCAGAGTAACGATATTATCAATGTCTTTTTTATAGCGAATCATCTGTATGAAGAATTTTAAAATTGAATATGCACTTTAAACGTGTGGATACTTTTTTTAGGTTTAATTTTTTGCAAAAATAATTATAAAAATCAGCATTACTAATAACTGATATTTCGATTCATCTTATTTTTTGTAAAATCGGTAGATTAATCCTTCGTTTAAGTGATAGTACTTTTATATTTGTAAATATATATTTGAAAAACTTTTAAAATAAAAATATAAATCATGGCAAAAAGAAAATTGCAAATGACTGCTTTCTCTCGTTTCTTTTTATTCCTAATCATTTTTTTACCATCGTTGTTCTTTGGGGTGTCGTATTTAAAAGGGGAAGATGGCATGCAAACTTTGAAGGATTTAATTGGAATTGAATCTACAGAATCTTCAAATAATGAAAGTGTTTCTTCAGGTACTAAACCTGCATCTGAAACTTTCGTCAATGGTGAAGTGAAAAGGTTGCAAGATGAATTGGATGAAAAAGATAGACGATTGAAAGATTTGTATCAAGAAAATGAATTATTGAAAAAACAGGCTGATGATGCGAAAGCAGAGCTGGAAGAAGTGACCAAGCAATTGGAAACGATTAAAAAGGCTATTGGACAATAAATTTTTCTAAAAAAAATTAAATAATCCCGAATCTTTGAATACAAAGATTCGGGATTATTTTTTTACACTACTTTATTAAATTTTAAAAAATGGTCTTGAGTTAAAAAAATGATTCTTAACCTTCGTAAAACTCCTTTAATTTAAAACTTTCATCATTGGTTTTCGTAAAAAAAATAACGACTTTTGCGTCTTATTTTTGATAACCTATTTTTAATTATAAATTACAAAATTCTTTACCGATGATTAAAATACTCGTAAACGATGGAATTCATCCTCTTGGAAAACAAATGATGGAAGCTGCAGGATTTCAAGTGGATACAGATAAAGTAGATCAAGAAGACCTTCCTAAAGTATTACCAAATTACGATGCGATTGTAGTTCGAAGTGCTACAAAAGTTAGACAAGCATTAATTGACCAATGTCCAAACCTTAAAGTCATCGCTCGTGGCGGTGTTGGACTGGATAATATAGATGTAGACTATGCACGAGGAAAAAATATTCAAGTGATGAATACACCTTTGGCTTCTTCACAAGCAGTTGCGGAATTGGCTTTTGGGCATATGTTTACAGTTGCTCGTTCTATCCATGATGCAAATCGACAAATGCCAACTTCAGGTGATACTGAATTTAAAGCATTGAAAAAAGCATACTCGAAAGGGATTCAATTGAGAGGAAAAACTTTGGGGATTTTTGGTTTTGGAAATATTGGACAAGAGACTGCTCGAATTGGAGTTGCCTTGGGAATGAAAGTTTTGCCGGTAGATCCTGTGATTAATGAAATGGAAATTGGAGTGAATGTTTTTAACTCTGATGAAGTGAAGTTGTCAGTAAAATTGAATACCGTAAGCTTGGAAGAAATGTTGGCGAATGCTGACTTTATTTCATTACATGTTCCTTTTATTGGAAAACCATTTTTCTCTGATGCTGAATTTGCTCAAATGAAAGATGGAGTTGTTTTGGTTAATTGTGCTCGTGGAGGTACGGTTGATGAAGATGCTTTGTTGAAGGCATTGGAAAGCGGAAAAGTTGCAGCAGCTGGTTTGGATGTTTTTGAAAATGAACCGACTCCAAGAAGAGAATTATTGGAACATCCTAGAGTTTCATTAACTCCTCATATTGGTGCTTCGACAATGCAGGCGCAAGCAAATATTGGACAGGAATTAGCAGATCAATTGATTGCATTTTTTGGATAAAATGTGATTTCAATTTATATAAATTAGGGCTGTTAGCACTTTGTGTGTTAACAGCCCTTTTATTTTTTAATCATTCCTAATTCCTTTTTCATAATAAATTATTCCACTAATCTTTTTCTTTGGGAAAAATTCTTTCTAAAATTACACCTTAGAATTTAGAGAATTTAAATGGCATTAGTTTTGGTCCTTATTACACAAAATTTAGAAATGAATATCGATAGAAATACTTTGATGATAGGCTTAGGAGTTTTGGTTATTAGTTTTGGTGCAATGGTCGCGATTAATTTTCAATGGAACGAAAGTGAAATTCCGATCACAGGACAAAGTCTCGCAGTATTAGTGGTAGGTTTTGTACTTGGACGAAAAAGAGGGGTACTCGCCATCTCAATATATTTAATTTTAGGTTTAGTTGGACTTCCTATTTTTGCAAATGGAGCATCAGGAGTAGAATCATTTACTGGAGGAAGTGGTGGTTTTTTATATGGTTTTATATTGGGAGGATATGTTTCTGGAGTGCTTCAAGAAGAAGGATATGGAAGGAGATTTTTGCATTGCTTGGTGGCGATGACTATTGGAACTGTTATCATTTTGGTATTTGGAATTGCTCACCTCACCTATTTATATGGTTTTGAAAAAGCATTACAATATGGATTCTTTCCATTTTGGCCTGGAGCAATTGTGAAGATTATTTTAGGTGCGGTAATCATCTATTTTATTCCAAAGGAAAAATATTTAGGGAGACGACTTTAATTTTAATTAAAAAATAGAAACGAAGAATGAATCAAAAACGAAGAACTTTTATTAAAACGTCTGCTGTACTCGGTTTGGGGTTGCCCTTCCTTGGTTGCTCATCAGAAATGTCAGAAGCGGTAATGAAATCAAAATATATTGATACAATTGGTTTGCAATTATGGACAGTTAGAAATCAATTGGAAAAAGATTTTGCTGGAACGATTAAGAAATTGGCTACTCAGGGGTTTTCTCAAATCGAAACAATGGATATGGCTCAAGCTGCAAAAGCTGCGCCGATAGCAAAAGAGGTAGGATTGAAAATAAAAAGTTCACATATTCAAAGTGCCTATTTTACCGGTCGATGGGATTTGAAAGGAATAGATTCACCACTTAGTTTTGATCAATTAATCGAAGATGCAAAGAAACTTGATATGGAGCATTTGGTGGTCGGTTATCTTTCAGATCAAGAACGTAGTTTGGATGACTATAAGAAATTGGCTGATGCATTTAATGTAGAAGGAGAAAAATGTGCTAAAGCTGGTCTTACTTTAGGTTATCATAATCATAATTTTGAATTTGACAAAGTGGACGGAGTTGTGCCTTACGAATTGATGATGAAAACATTTGATCCAAAATATGCACAATTTGAATTAGATGTTTTTTGGGCAAGCGTAGCAGGAACGGATCCTGTGGAATTGATGAAAAAAATGAAAGGACAAATTCGTTTACTTCATTTGAAAGATAAAAAGAAAGGGCAACCAAATGTTATGGATACTGGTGATGTGCCAGAAGATGCATATAAAGAATTAGGAAATGGAGAAGTGGATATCAAGTCGATTGTAGGAATGGCAGAAGCTACAGGTGTGCAATATTGTTACATAGAGCAAGATTATTCTCCTAATCCAATTGTAAGTACAAAGACAAGCATTGATTGGTTGAAAAAGAATGTATAAAAAAATTGAAACTCATAAAGCTTCAGCTTTATGAGTTTTTTTTAGAGAAATTCATTTTTCACTTTAATGACTTCTCCCATAATACTCAGCGCAATTTCCTTAGGAGACTTTGCTTTAATGTCAACTCCAATTGGTGAATGAATTTTTTCAATTTCCTTTTCTGAAAATCCTTTTTCTAATAATCTACCGACACGTTTAGCATGTGTTTTTCGACTGCCCAAGGCACCAATATAGCCTACCTCTGAGCGTAGTAAAATTTCCAAAGCATTATCATCAATTTTAGGATCGTGAGATAAAACTATAGCGTAAGTGTAGGCATCTAATTTAAAATTGTATAAAATTTCTGAAGGATATTTTTCAAAAATAAAATCAGGTTGAATCGTAAATTGAGTTTTATTGGTAAAAATTCCACGAGGATCAATGACTATAGTATGGAAATCATAGATCTTTGCCAATTGTACTAAATCAACTGTGATATGCGCTGCACCGATGATTAACATTTGACTCTGTCGAGGGAAGACTTGAGCAAAATATTGAACCCCCTCAATTTCCAATACTTGGTTTTTTCTTTCTTGAAATGCACGAAGTCCTTCTTTTTGTATAGCCTCGTTTTTATCTTCTCCTACGATTTCTCCGTCAGATAAAATTAGAATGTGTTGACTTTTTCCATTTTCCAATCTAGTCATTAAAATACATCCTAGATTATTTTCTAGGCAGTCTTCTAATTTTTTCCATATCACTATTTCATTTTCCTCAGCGCCTAAGAATGGTTCAACGTAGACATCAATCTTGCCACCACAACTCAAACCAACCTCCCAAGCTTCATCATCAGTTACTCCATAAGCAAGTTGTTTTCCTTCTCCACTTTTTAAAAGTGGCAAAGCAGATTTGACTACCGCACCTTCCACACAACCTCCGCTAACAGAACCAGCCATTTCCATATCCTCAGAAATTATCATAGACGAACCAATTGGGCGAGGAGAGGAGCCCCAAGTTTTGGTAACCGTTGCGATGGCAAAACTTTTATTAATTGATTTCCACTCTTGAACTTTTTTTAATAAATCTTTCATATTATTGTTTTATGAAACAGAAGTCAGGAGCGACCAAACTGGATCCTGACTCCTAATTACAACTGCAACTTAACGATTTTATGAAAAACAAAAAAATATTAGTGGGTACAAGTAAAGGTCTTGTCGAATTTTGGAAAAAAGGGAATGAATGGAAAATAGAAAAGATTCATTTCCTTGGGTTGCCAGTTAGTACAATTTATAAAAATGAAATAACTGGAACTTGGTGGGCAGGGTTAGCTCATCGACATTGGGGGCAAAAATTATACTTTTCAAATGATGACGGTCAAACTTGGGAAATGGTGGCTGCACCAAAATATCCTGAAGGTGCAGAAATTTACGAAGGAAAATTAGCTACGCTAAAAAAGATTTGGTGTATTTCTCATGCAGGGAAAGATAATCCAAATGGCTTGTGGGTAGGAACAGAACCCGGTGGATTATTTTATTCGAACGACAATGGAAAACATTTTGAACTTGTAAAAGGTCTTTGGAATCATTCTAGTCGAAAGGATCAAAATCAATGGTTTGGGGCAGGTCGAGATTTTCCATTTATTCATTCTATAGTAGTTGACCCACGAGATTCGAAGCATGTTTACATTGCGGTAAGTTGTGCTGGAGTTTTTGAAACCAAAGATGGTGGAGCAACTTGGCATCCCAAAAATAATGGATTGATTGCGACTTATTTGCCTAATCCAAAAGTGGAAGTTGGACATGATCCTCATTTACTTTTAGCTTGTGAAAAAAATCCAGATGTGCTTTGGCAACAAAATCATTGTGGTATTTTTCGATCAACTGATGCTGGTGAAAATTGGAATAATATAACTGATGAAAATGGAGTTGCAGACTATGGTTTTGCACTTGCTATTGATCATGAAAATGAAAATCGAGCATGGGTAATTCCAGCGGTGAGTGATGAAGTACGAATAGCACATGATTTAGCCTTGACTGTTTGTTCAACTGAAGATGCTGGTCAAAGTTGGAGCTCACTTAGAAATGGATTGCCACAAGAACATTGTTTTGAAATTGTATTTCGACACAGCTTGGCAATTAGCAAAAACGAATTGGTATTTGGAACCACTACTGGAAATATATACTACTCAGAAAATTATGGTCAAGATTGGATTTGTTTGTCGTCAAATTTAGCAAGAGTTGAAGGAGTCGTTTTTACATAAAAAAATAGCCGCACAACTTATTAAAAAATAAGCTGCACGACTTAAAACAACACCCTTAAAAAGGAGAATCATCTTCTTTTTAAGGACGAGTTTTACTCGAGAGTAATTAATAAGTTAATTTAGGTCTAGGCTAGAAAAAGGATTAGTATTGTAAGGAGAGTTGTTATACTTTATGAACAAATATGGAGTTTATTTATATATTTTCAAAGCTATGATGCGATTAATTTTCCTTTTTTAAAAAATCATTACGTAAGTCCTTATTTTCTTTTAAAATATTTAATAAAACAGATTTTAATTTTTCAGGAGAAAAATCATCAATAATGGATTGGACTTTTTTGATTTTTCCAGAGGGTGGATTTTTAGCAAGATCAGAGTATTTTAAAAAATTAAAAATGGCAATTTGATGCTTACAATATTCACTTAAATCAAAAGGGCAGGTACAATTACTTTTTGTGATTCTTTCATCTTGTAACTCAACTATAACTTCATAGTGTTCTGTTCCAGAAACGATCGCTTCCCATAGCCCTTCTTCAATTTGTTCGATGGTTAAAATATTTCCTTCCTGATAATATTGAAGTCCTCGTTCGAGTAGGCGAGTGTCGATGTTTTCTTCAAAGTTGTTAATGGTCATGTTTAGTTTTTTCCAAAAATAAAAAAACCGCAACACTTAATTCAAGTGCTGCGGTTTTAATATTTTACAGAATGATTTTTTAATTCATCATCTCTTTTGCTTTTACAATTGCATTCGCCAATCCATTCACATCTTTTCCTCCAGCAGTTGCGAAGAAAGCCTGTCCACCACCTCGGCCTCCAATTTCAGCAGCGAGCTCATTGACAATTTTTCCAGCATTTAAACCTTTAGCTTCTACGATACTTTTACTAATGGAAACCATGATTTGTGGTTTGCCTTTTACCTCAGCAGCAAAGACGATCAATGCATCGCCAAGCTCTTGCTCTAATTGCATGGCTAAAGTTTTGATCGCTTTTCCATCATTCAATGGCAATTTTGCAGCAATGAAATTTACGCCATCCACTTGCGAAGCATTCTTTTTCAAATCATCCTTCAATGCACCTGCTTGAGCATTTTGCAATTTCTCGATTTCCTTAGCCAATGCTTTGTTTTCCTCTTGCAAGGCTTCCACATTTTGTGCCGTTCGAGTTGGATTCTTAAATAGATTTCTAATCGTATTTAATTCTTGTAATTCTTTTGTTACAAACGCTTCTGCCGCTTCTGCTGTTACCGCCTCGATACGTCGAACACCTGCAGCAACGGAATCTTCTTTTAGGATTTTAAATAATCCAATTTTACCTGTGGCATCTACGTGTGTACCTCCACATAATTCTTGCGAAAAGTCTTTGTCAAAAGTAATGACTCGAACAGTATCCCCATATTTTTCACCAAATAACATCGTCGCACCTAATTCTTTTGCTTCTGCAATTGGCATATTTCTCTCTTCTTCCAAAGCTATATTTTCGCGAATTCGTTGATTGACTATTTTTTCAATAGATGCCACTTCTTCGTCTGTCACTTTTTGAAAATGAGAAAAATCAAAACGCAATCGCTTGCTATCTACATCTTGCCCTTTTTGCAAAGCGTGAGTTCCCAGAATTTCATGCAAAGCAGCATGCATCAAGTGAACTGCGGTGTGATTTTTTTCAATCGCACTTCTTTTAGCAGCATGAACTTCCGCTCTTGATAAACTAGAAAAGTCACTTGGGAAATTTTTCACCACATGAATAATTAAGTCATTTTCTTTTTGAGTATCAATGACTGCGATTTTCTCTTCGCCAAAAACTAACATTCCAACGTCGCCTCGTTGTCCACCACTTTCTGCATAGAAAGGAGTTTTACTTAAGACGATTTGGTATTGATTTTTGTCTTTAATTTTTACCGTACGATGTTTTACAACATTTGCATCAGTAACGACTAAATCATCATAGCCAACAAATTCTACACTTGGATCATCAGATAATTCTGTCCAATCGCCCATTTCTTTTTTAGCATCTGCACGTGAACGAGTTTTTTGTTCTAACAATGCTTTTTCAAAACCTTCATCATCAACTGTCCAACCTTTTTCGGAAGCAATCAATCGAGTTAAGTCAATTGGGAAACCGTAAGTGTCTAATAATTCGAAAGCAGTTTTTCCATCAATTTGATTATTGCTAACTTCAAGACTCTCGAAACGTTTTAATCCTGATTCTAAAGTTCTTAAAAAACCTTTTTCCTCTTCTAGAACTACTTTCGAAACAAAATCTTTCTGCGCTTCTAATTCTGGAAAAACATCTTTAAAGTCTTCCGCCAAAATCATCACCAGCTCATACAAAACAGGTTCTTTCAAATCCAAAAAAGAATAATAATATCTTACCGCTCGTCTTAAAATTCTTCGAATCACATAGCCAGCACCAGTATTACTTGGCAATTGTCCATCTGCAATCGTAAAACTTACCGCACGAACATGATCCACCACAACTCTCATCGCAATATCAGATTTCGCACTTAAGTCATAACTGTTATTATAGGTCTTACCTGATTTTTTTTCTAAAAAATTAATCGACGGCATAAAAATATCCGTTTCATAATTCGATTTTTTGCCTTGTAAAGCCATCGTTAACCGCTCGAAACCCATTCCTGTATCAATATGTTTGTCAGGCAAACTCTCCAAACTACGGTCAGCTTTTCGATTAAATTGGATAAATACCAAGTTCCAGATCTCGATTACCTCAGGATCATCCATATTTACAAGCGTTGCGCCATCGACTTTAGCACGATCTTCATCGCTTCTCAAATCCACATGAATCTCTGAACAAGGGCCACAAGGACCAGTTTCACCCATTTCCCAGAAATTATCTGATTTGTCAAAAGGTAAAATTCGGTCTTCTGGAACATGTTTTTTCCAAAATTCCTTTGCCTCATTATCAGGTTCTAAACCATCAGAAGCATCTCCTTCAAAAATAGACACATATAGCCTACTTGGATCTAAGCCAAATTCTTTAGTCAATAATTCCCAAGCCCAATCAATAGCTTCCTGCTTGAAATAGTCTCCAAATGACCAGTTTCCCAACATTTCAAACATAGTATGATGGTAACTATCGATCCCAACTTCCTCCAAATCATTGTGTTTTCCACTTACTCTTAGGCATTTTTGAGTATCGGCGGCACGCTTATTATCAGGAACCTGATTTCCCAAGAAATAGTCCTTAAACTGGTTCATTCCGGCATTAGTAAACATTAATGTTGGGTCATCTTTGTTCACAATCGGCGCAGATGGCACGATTTTATGATGTTTATTCTCAAAAAAAGCTAAAAAATTTTGGCGAATTTCGCGTGATTTCATAATCGTCTTAAATTGTCAATGTTAAAAAAAACTATAAATTGGAATGATATTTAACCTTCTTAGTCATTCTGTTGTTTAATACGTGATTCCAGTAATTATACGAAACAAATAGAAAAAGTTAAAATCAATTATTTGTTTAAATTCCCCTCTTAATCATCAAAAAAATACTATTGTTCTTTAGGATTAATTTTAATATGTCACTTATTTGGTGAACATGTTAGTAAAAAAAATAATTCTTGGTGAAAATAATAGTTAAAATCTTTTGAAAAGTCGGTTCCCTAGGACTACATTTGCATCGGTCAATTATGAGAAGCTGTTATTTTGTTCAAAAGTTCCCTTAATCTAACAATTTTAAAGAACGCAAAAGTAGGGATTTTTGATTAACGAATAAAGGACTCAATGAGAAAAGAAAAATTCGTCTATAATACACAGACGCTACGTTATGAGAAGGTTGTAGAACCTTTAAATGTAAAAGTATTCAAAGCATTTGGCTTTTTTAGTGCTGTAGTAGTTACTGCTATAGTTCTGGTTGGAGTAATCTTTCAATTTTTCCCTTCTCCGAAGGAAGAAGCTTTGACAAGAGAAATCAATCAAATGAAAAACCATTATGCTGAAATGAATAATCAGGTTGACATGATGTCAAAGGTTTTGGATAATATCCAAGAACGAGATGGAAGTGTTCACCGATTAATGTTTGGTATGGATCCCATCGACCAAGGCGTATGGGAAGGTGGTACAGGTGGATCTGATAAATTTCCCAACCTTACCAAATATAAAAATACTGCTCCAACCTTAATGGATGCAGAGATGCTAATCAAAAAATTGGAAAACCAATTGGTTATTCAATCAAAATCTCTTGAAGAGATAGAAGAATTAGCTAGTAAAAGAGAAGAACAACTCGCATCTATTCCTGCCATCAAGCCTATTCGAGAAGATAAGTTGAAAAGAAATATCAAAAGCCTTTCAGGTTTTGGTCGTCGTATGCACCCCGTTTTCAAAAGAATGAAAATGCATACTGGTATTGACTTTACTTGTCCAACAGGAACGGCAATTCAGGCAACTGGTAATGGAGTTATTTCGAAAGTAACTAAAAGTTCTTCAGGTTACGGGCATCACGTGGTAGTTGATCATGGATTTGGTTACAAGACTTTATATGGACATATGAGTAAGATTGATGTGAAGAAAGGTCAAAAAGTAACTCGTGGACAAAAAATAGGAGAAGTTGGTTCTACAGGAACTTCTACAGCTCCACATCTTCACTACGAAGTAATATCACAAGGAAATAAAGTAAATCCAATTCACTACTGTATGGATGGATTATCTCCAGAAGAATACCAGCAATTAGCCAATATGGCTTCTACAGCTAACCAATCTTTCGATTAATGCTTAACTGTTAATACCATGATAGTTTATTATTAATCATAAAAACCTGTTAGGCAAAACTGCTTAACAGGTTTTTTTTATTGTAGGTTGTGGATATTATTATATTGAATCCTATCTTTAAAATGTTAACTGTTCATAATTAACCGTTAACCATTATTCATGAGATTAAATACTGAAAATACGACTTGCCGAAATTGTCAGACAGAAATGCCTGAAGATTCCTTGTATTGCCCAAAATGTAGTCAAAAGAATACTGATGGGCGAATTCCTATTTTAAGTTTTGTATTAGATTTACTAGAAAATATTTTTAGTCTTGACTCTAAGTTATTGAAGACTTCATGGGGACTTTTTATTCCAGGGAAATTGACTAATGAATTTTTTCAAGGAAAACACAAAAGTTTTGCTACTCCTTCGAGGTTATTTTTAGCGAGTGCGTTATTGTTTTTTGCAATGTTAAGTGTTCAAGTTCAGCAGATAATACAGGATGAAGATATTACCGGAGATGTTTTTGGAATGAATGAAAAAAGTAGAAGTAAGGAGGTTCAATTAGCCGAAATTAATAAAGCGAGAGAAGAATTAGGTAATAGTATGATTGATAATGCGATTAGAGCTACCCTAGATTCAGCAGAGATCAAAATAAAACAAAGTGATGTTGATACTAATTTAGTTGATATTAGCTTATGGAGTGGAAATTATAAATTTATAGCAGCTGATATAATGAATCTTACTGCTGATAGTATGATTCAAAAGTATCAAATTAAAGGTTTTGTAGATCAAATGGTTTTTAAGCAAGCCTATAAATTAACTAAAGAACCCAAGTCATTAATTTATAAATTGATAGGAAACTTAACTTGGATGATGCTTCTAGTTATTCCATCAATGGCATTGATTTTCAAGTTATTATATATTCGAAGGAAAAAATATTATGTAGAGCATTTAGTATTTTTATTTCATATTCATGCATTTTTTCTATTTGTTGGCGTAGTATTTTTGATTTATAAACAAATAGAGCCTGGTCCAATGCTTGAATATGAAACATTAGGATTAATTTCTGTTTTTTATTTATATGCTTTGATTGCTTTGAAAAGTGTTTATGAACAAGGGTGGATAAAAACCTTTTTTAAATCCATCTTAGTATTATTCTTTTATTTTATTGTGCTGTTTTTCTGCATGATCATAATTTCTGTTGTCAGTTTTATTTTATTTTAAAGAATAACACATCTTTTTTCCTTTCCATTTTTTCATCATCTTTGCATTTTTTGAAAAGAATCTATTTTTAAAATCATGAGCATCTACGACAATTACGAAACCATCATCGGACTCGAAGTTCACGTCCAACTTGCCACAAAGAGTAAAGCATTTTGTGCTGACGATACTACCTTTGGTGCAGATCCCAATACTCATATAAGTGTTGTTTCTCTTGGCCATCCAGGTACTTTGCCTAAGTTGAATAAAAAACAAGTGGAGTTTGCAGTTCGTCTAGGACTTGCTTTAAATTGTGAAATTAATCCAAGAAATACGTTTGATCGGAAAAATTATTTCTATGCTGATTTGCCAAAAGGATATCAAATTACGCAAGATGCTTCGCCAATTTGCTTGGGCGGAAATTTAGAAATAAAAGTAGGGGAGGAGAAAAAGACAATACGCTTACATCATATTCACATGGAAGAAGATGCAGGGAAATTGATTCATGATATTGATCCAGATCATTCTTTGGTGGACTTGAATAGAGCAGGAGTGCCTTTGTTGGAAATTGTTACGGAACCAGATTTTCGATCTGCTGAAGAAGTGGATGTTTTTATGAATGCGATGCGTCAATTAGTTCGATATCTCGAAGTCTCTGATGGAAATATGGAAGAAGGTTCTTTGCGGTGCGATTGTAATGTGAGTGTTCGGAAAAAAGGTGATACTCAACTCAATGAGCGTTGTGAAATTAAAAATATGAACTCCATGCGTTACGCTCGACAAGCTATTAAGTTTGAGAAAAAACGTCAAATTGATTTGATGGAAAAAGGAGAACGTGTAGCTCAGAATACTTTAAATTTTGATCCTACAACTGGAACAACTTCACCGCTCCGACAAAAAGAAGATGCGCATGATTATCGATATTTTCCAGAACCAGATTTGCCTCCTGTGGTATTGTCAAAAGAATATATTGAAAAAATAAAATCGGAAATGCCTCCACTTCCGAATGAGTTGTTTGAGAGGTTCATTGCTGAATTTAAGTTGCCAAAGTATGATGCAGAATTGTTGACAGAAGAAAAGGAAACAGCTTTATACTTTTTAGCAATTTGCGAAGCGACAAAAAACTACAAAGCAGTTTCCAATTTGGTAATTAATAAAATAAAGCCATTTTGTAATGAAGAAAAAATTTCCATTTCGGATATTAAAGTTTCGCCAAAAGCATTTGCAGCATTTGCTGACCTGATTGAAAGTGGAAAAGTGAGTAGTTCAATAGCTTACCAACGATTATTTCCTGCTTTAATTTCTTCGCCTGAAAAATCGCCAGAAGCCTTGGCTCAAGAATTGAACTTGATTCAATCAAACGATGAAGATTTTTTAGAAAAAATAGTAAATGAAATTTTAGAAAAAAATCCAAAAGAAGTTGAAGCATACAAAAAGGGAAAGAAAAATTTGATTGGATTTTTTATGGGACAGGTAATGAAAAATTCAAAAGGAAAAGCGGAACCGAAATCGACTAATGCGCTTTTGAGAAAAAAATTGGAAGGTTGATTTTTGATAGATTCTACTTATCCTCTTTCAAAGCTTAGTTCGAGTCAAGTCGTATAATAAAGCAAGCATGAAAGACTTTTAGCACCAATCTGTAGCGAAACTATAGGTATTCGTATAATGCAGCAAAGCTCAGAAAGAGCGTAATCAAACATAATTTAGAATATATTAAAAAAATATGTTAACTGATTAATAATCAATTAGTTACAAAAGAAAAACCTAAATTCCTTTGGCATTTTTCCCAATGGTACATATATTGCAAGTAGTGAGAAGAAAAGGGAGTTCTATTCACTTTTAAAACACATACTATTATGTCAATGAAAGATAAAGAAGTGACCAAATTATATTGGTCCATCGGTGAAGTTGCCGAGATGTTCGATGTTTCAAAATCATTAATTCGGTTTTGGGAAAATGAATTTGAGATGCTTCGCCCTGCCAAAAATACTAAAGGTGAACGTAGATTCACAGCTGCGAATATTGAACAAATGCACATCATTTACAACCTTGTAAAAAAACGTGGCTTCACTATCAAAGGGGCAAAACAAGAAATTAGAGAAAACAAAAAACGCCTTAAAAATAAAAGAGAGGCACTTCATTTAATGGAAAAATTAAAGTCAGATTTGGAAGGTTTTCTTTTGCGTGTGTAGTTTGTTATTATTTTTTTCAGAAAAATATTTTTACTCTTCAATAAAAAAGTTGTTACTTTTTTCTCGCCTGTCGTTATGTTTTCAAATTCCTCCAAAGAATGTAGGATTATTGTTATAAAATAATTCTACGGATCGTTTCAAATCAAAATTTTAGACAACAGAACATTTTATTGGTTTAAGGAAATGGTTTTAAGATGAATCTTAAAACTAAAATTTCTTTGCCTTCTTTGAATTTAATCATGTGTTACACATGGTTGAGGTGTAATGTTAATGCATTGTTGGAGGATTTGTAACAATAAAGTCACGAAATAAATAAATCTATTTTTTAAATCCACTCACAGATCGTTTTGATCCTGCGGGTAAAAATATTTCTATGTCAATACCTAAAGAACCTCGACAATTAATGGTCAATTTGATGTACCTCGTTTTAACAGTTATGTTAGCGCTGAATGTCTCAGCAGAAGTCCTTAATGCATTTTTATCTATGGATAAAAGTATCGGTGAAAGTAGCCGAATCGTTGGTGATTCCAATGCTCAACTTTTTGGAGCTATTGAACAACAAGCAGAAGCCTATTCGCAATTTGCACCTATGAAAACCAAAGCGAATGAAGTACAAATTTTAGTCAAAGCATTCTACGAATATGTAGGATCACTTAAAACTGAATTAATCGAAACTTCGGGCGGTTTGGATGAAAATGATGAGCCCGTCAGCAAAAAACGTAAAGAACCAACGACTCGCCTTTTTGTCAATGAAGGCAGAGGCGACGAGTTGGAAAGTAAGATTGTTGAGATAAGGAAAAGGTTATTGGATTTGGTTGAAGATGGAAATGAAAAAGCATTGTTAGAAAAAATATTGCCGCTGGAACTTGATCCAATTCCAGAAGACTCAGACAAAAAGAATTGGGCGCAATTTACTTTTCAACAAATGCCTGTTGCTGCAGTTTTGCCAATTCTTTCCAAATTTCAAAATGATGCAAAGATTGCAGAGAGCGCAGTACTCAGTTATTTTTATAATAAAGTAAAAGGAGAAGAATTTGTTTTTGATGATTATCAAGCAGTTATTTCTGCGGACAAAAGTTATGTCATCAAAGGTGAATCACTTTCCTCGGAAATTTTCCTTTCTGCATTTAGTACGACTGCTGATAATGTTACAATTAAAGTTAACGGACGTGAAATAGATGTCCGAGATGGAAAAGCACTTTTTAATATTCGTCCAAATGAAATTGGAAGTCAAAGCTTTTTAGCTGAAGTTTCGATGACGAATCCAATCTCAGGAGAAGTAAAAACTTATACAAAAAGATTTAATTATGAAGTTGGTGAGCGGTCGGTGACAGCTGCAGCTGACAAGATGAATGTATTTTATTTAGGTGTTGACAATCCTTTTTCCGTATCTGCTGCCGGAGTTGCAAGCAAGGATGTAACTGTTTCAAGTAATGATGTTCGGATGGAAAAAATCCGAAATGGGAAGTTTAATGTAAAACCCAAACGAACAGGTATAGCTAAGATTACAGTTTCTGGCGGCGGATTGGAACCTACCACTTTTGAGTATCGGGTAAAGAAGATTCCAGATCCAGTTATTCGCTTAGGACGAAAAGGTCAAACGTCTATGAAACCTAATGAAATCAGGGCTTTTGAAGGCTTAGTTGCTCTTTTAGAAAATTTTGATTTCGAAGCGAGATGTAATGTTGTGGGGTTTGAAGTTACTCGTTTGCCTAGCAAAGGAGATGCTGCAGTAGTTAGAAACCAAGGTGGAAAGTTTAAATCTGAAGCTAAAAACTTAATCAAAAAAGCAAAATTCGGAGATACTTATTTCTTTGATCAGATTAGGGTGAGATGCCCAGGTGATGAAGTGACGAGGAAAATTAATGGCTTAAGTATCAAAATCCAGTAGCACGTGGATGTCTGCTTTAGCTGACCACCATGTAACAAGAAATATTAATTAATTTAAAAATAATAACATGAAAAATATCCTTTTAATCTTCGTATTCATTTCGATTTCTAATTCTGTTTTTGCTCAACAGCCCCTCGATGGAGTGGTGGAAAAAACATTAATGAAAGATCGACAAGTTTTGAATTACGCTCCAATTCGACAAGCTGATATTTTTTGGGAAAAAAGAATTTGGCGAGTTATTGATGTTAGGGAAAAAATGAATCAGTCGTTTATGTATCCTGAATTGCCATTTTTTGAAATACTAAAAAAGGCAGCCTTGAATGGAGAGATCACTTTATATTCCACAACAGATGATAAGTTTACTGAAAAAATAAAAGACTATGATGGTATCTTTTCGAAAATAGATACTACTGTAATTATTGATCCTTATACTTATGAAGATAGTGTAGTTGTCTTCCGAAATGATACTAACTATGAAGACATCAAAAGATTTCGAGTTAAAGAAGTCTGGTATTTTGATGAAGCTACGTCGACTTTGAAGGTTCGGGTTTTAGGAATTGCACCATTAAAAGATGTCTTTGATGAGAATGGAAATTTTCGATATGAGAAACCATTGTTTTGGGTGTACTATCCACATTTGAGAAATGTGTTGGCACGGAATGAAGTCTACTTACCAGGTAACGATCATCAACAATTGTCGTGGGATGATTTATTTGAAATGCGATATTTTGCAAGTGTGATTTATAAAGAAGGAAATGTACACAATCGAAGAATTAAAGATTATGTGGAAGGATTAGATGGGTTATTAGAGGCGGATAAAATAAAAAAAGAGTTGTTTAATTTCGAACATGATCTTTGGAGTTATTAATCAGTCGGCAATTTGTAGTTTTCAGTAGGCAAGCGCCTACTGAAAACTGCCTACTGATCACCCCATATTTTTCTCCCGAAGAAGTTCCAAACAAGTAGCCAAACTATCTTCCCAATTTGGAATTTCTAAATCAAAAGTTTCTTTAATTTTAGATTTATCCAAAAGAGAATATGGAGGTCGAGCTGCAGGAAGAGGATAGTCTTTTGTTTCTATTTCGTTGACTTTGCAGTTGATGTTTTCCAATTCAAAAATCTTTTTCGCAAAGTCTGCCCAATGAGTTTCTCCTTCATTGCTGTAGTGAAAAATACCTTGCATCTTTCCGCTTACCAAATCTCCGTTTTCCATTTTGGAAATAATTTCCAACATGGCTTTAGCTAGATCATAAGCATAAGTTGGAGTTCCTATTTGATCTGCAACGATGCCTAAGCTGTCTCGTTCTTTTCCCAAACGTAACATCGTTTTTACAAAATTATGTCCAAACGAAGAGTAAACCCAAGACGTCCGAATAATCATACTTGAAGGCAACATCATTTGCACCATTTGATCTCCTTGTAATTTTGTAGAAGCGTAAACACTTTGAGGATTTGTTGGATCAGATTCCAAAAGAGGTCGATCTAGACCATTGTGATAAACATAATCTGTCGAAATATGAATCACTTGAATATTTCGAATCACCGCAGCTTGAGCGATATTTTTTGCACCCATGGCATTGACTTCATAGGCGAGTTTTTCATCTTCTTCAGCTTTATCCACCGCAGTATAGGCTGCGCAATTGATGATATAATTATAATCACCTGAATTGACGAAATCATAAACCGCGTTAGCATCTGTGATATCTAAATCAACTACATCCACAAAAGTGAAGGTAAAATCAGGAAAATGTTTAGCGAGGTATTGTAGTTCTGTCCCTATTTGTCCATTAGAACCTGTTACGAGTATATTTGCCATTTATTTATTTTTAATTTTAAAATTGCCAGAATTTATAATATAAAATAGAAAACCGCAAAAGTAATATGATTTTCTTTTGCGGTTTTATATTTATTAATCCTCAATCCTTGTTACGGAAGAAATTCCCTCTTCGTTTCGTAAGGCACGAATAGCGATTTCTAATTGATCTTTATTTTTTACCAAAAGAGAAACTCTCCCTTCGAAATATCCTTCATGTCCGTCGATATAAAATGAACGAATATTTAATCCTAGGGTATGAGAAATTTTATTAGAAAGTTGTTGGATTACACCTGGTCCTGAATCAATTCCAACGATTAAAAGGTCGGCGATGAAATTGGTATTAGTCGTATTAACCCATTCTGCTTTCATAATTCGATATCCGTAATGGGCATTCATATGAGTTGCATTTGGACAAGAAGTTCGATGAATTTTCATACCTGCGGTTGCCGTCAAATATGCAAATACATCATCGCCTTGTACGGGATTACAGCAAGTTGCTAATTGATAATTATATTCATCAGCATTTTCGCCCGCAATTCTAAGTTGAGGTTTGCTTTCAAATTTTTCCTTCCTCGCCCTTGCTTTACTTTTCTCTGGGGTAGTAGTTGGTGTTATTACCTCCTCTTCAATTTCAACTAATCTGTTATTTTCTATTTTGAAATTTTTGAGAACAGCATTTAAATTGATCTCTTCCATCGAAATAGCATAATACAAATCTACCCTTGATTGGTAGTTGAAATATTTTACCAAAGTATCAACATTTTCCTCAAGATCTATTTTTAAATTTTTAAATTTTCGTTGCATAGTCTCCATTCCAAACTCACCTTGCTTACGGCGTTCTTCTTTCATCGAAGAACGAATTTTGGAACGAGCCCTACCTGTCACCACCATTTTTAACCAGGCTTCGGAAGGCTTTTGATTTTTGTTGGTAAGGACACTTACTTGATCTCCACTATTCAAAAGGTGTCCCATCGGAACTAGCTTATTATTCACCTTTACGGCATGACAATGATAGCCAACATCAGTATGAATACTAAATGCAAAATCCAAGGCAGTTGCTCCTTTTGGTAAAATTTTCAGATCACCTCTAGGAGTATAAACATAAACTTCTTCGTTAAAAAGATTCGTTTTAAAGTCTTCGATAAATTGAATTGCATCTCCATTATCGTTGTCCAAAATATCTCGAACATTATTTAACCAAGTATCGAAGATATTGTAATCTCCATCTTTTCCACCTTTATATTTCCAATGCGCTGCAAAACCTCTTTCAGCAATTTCATCCATTCGAACACTTCGAATTTGAACTTCAACATATTTCCCTTCTGGACCAATTACTGTGGTGTGCAAAGATTCGTATCCATTCGATTTTGGGGTAGTGACCCAATCTCGCAATCGTTCTGGAATCGGAATATGTACATCAGTTACGATGGAATAAACTTGCCAGCACTTTTGTTTTTCTTGCGCTTTTGGTACATCTAAAATAATTCGAACAGCAAATAAATCAAAGATCCCTTCAAAGGTGACTTGCTTCTTTTTTATTTTATTTAAAATAGAATAAATCGATTTTGGTCGTCCGAGAATTTTATAATTTCTAAATCCAGAATCTTTGAGTGCTTTATCTAAAGGCGCAATAAATTCTTGGATATATGCATTTCTAGCGCGCTTAGTTTCCTGTAACTTTTTGGCAATCTCGCTGTACTCTTCTCGATTGGTGATTTTCAAACATAAATCTTGGTACTCAGTTTTGATTTGATATAAACCTAACCGATGGGCCAATGGAGTATAGATAAATTGAGTTTCTGCTGCGATTTTTAATTGTTTGTGGCGAGGCATTGCACCAAGGGTTCGCATATTATGCAATCGATCCGCCATTTTTATCAAAACAACTCTTACATCGTCAGCGAGTGTAGTCAAAACCTTTTTGAAATTCTCCGCTTGCTGACTGGCAGCATCATTATGAAGTCCATCCAATTTGGTCAACCCATCAACAATCATCGCCACTTTTGGACTAAATTCTTTTTGCAATTCTTCCAAAGTGATAGGCGTATCTTCCACAACATCATGCAGCAATGCACAGATAATTGCAGTAGGTCCTAAGCCAATTTCGGCAGCACAAATTCGTGCCACTTCAATGGGATGGAAGATGTAGGGTTCTCCTGATTTTCGTCGTTGCTCTTTGTGAGCCTCAACAGCTATTTCAAAAGCACGAAACATTTGCGCCTCATCTTCTTCAGAGAATTTAGATTTGATGCAATGGATCATCTCGTCATACGCTTGGCGTATGGCTTCCAACTCTTCAGGGGAATATGTAACTATCGTTCCTTGCATAACGCTTAATAATTTTGGTTCTTAGACAATTTCTGTGTTTTTTAAGTCAGGCTAAAATCGAAATCAATGCTTCTGTTGGTCGTTTTTAATTTTAATTTTAACTTGACCGCAAAGTTTGTTTAAAAACGATAATTTTTTAATTATAGGTAATGCTGCCTACTGACTTTCTTGCAAAAGCTTTCTTCAATAGTATTGGAAAGAAATGTGGGAAACATTTATGTAAGACGAATCAACTACTAATTTAGGAATAAATATTAATAAATGTAACAAATATGTTAATAGGTTGTTTTGTACATTTAAAATAGTTTAACCTATAATTAGTTTTTGAATAAATCCTACTAGGTTGAATTAATAATTGCAATTGTGTTGCACTTGTTTTAAAACTACCTTTATGATCAAAATTAAACAAAATGGGACACGATCACCATCACCACCATCATTCAGGTGAAGGACATATTGCTACTGCGTTTTTCCTGAACTTAGGTTTTACCATTATCGAATTTATCGGAGGTTTTTTGACGAATAGTGTAGCTATTCAATCAGATGCTTTGCATGATGCGGGTGATACTGCTTCGTTGGGGTTAGCTTGGTATCTTCAGCGATTATCCAAAAAAGGAGGGAACTCGAAATTCACTTTTGGTTATAAACGATTTAACACTTTAGGAGCGATTATGACAGGAGTGATATTGGTTGTTGGATCTATTTACATTTTGTCAGAGGCAATTCCTCGGATTTTTTTTCCGGAAAAAACGAATGTAGAAGGGATGATGGGATTGGCGGTTTTGGGAGTGATTGTAAATGGAATTGCTGTTATGAGAATGCGACAAGGAGGAAAGAGTTTGAATGAAGAAATGATTTCTTGGCATTTGTTGGAAGATGTTTTGGGATGGGTGGTAGTTTTGATTGGTTCGGTGGTGATGTATTTTTTTGATTTGCCTTGGATTGATCCTTTGTTGTCGATATTAATTACGATTTTTATTTTGCGAGGTGTTTTGAAAAATTTATGGAAAGCTAGTCAGATTATTTTGCAAGCTTCACCAACTGATATTGATGCAGAAAAAATAAAGGAAGTTTTGGAAAAAATAGAAGGTGTTGATAATGCTCATCACTTGCACGTTTGGACTTTGGATGGAGAAACAAATCTATTTTCAGCTCATATTGAAACAGATGGAAATCAGAAATTGGAAGAATTAAAAGTCATCAAAAAAGCGATTTACGAATCGATTGAAGATCATTTTCACATTGATCATATTACGTTGGAGTTTGAGACGGAAGGGGAGTGTGGAGAAGATTCTACCTTTTGTAAATAGAAAATTTTGAATGTCATGACGGAAGAAATTTTGAATAAAAAAGAAGTTCGCATTACTCCAATGCGACAACTTTTGCTGGAGTTCTTTTTAGAAAAAAATAAAGTACTTGGGCTAAGTGAATTGGAAAAAGCATTTCCAAAATCAGATAGAGTTACCATATATCGAACCCTAAAAACTTTTGAAGAAAAAGGAATCGTTCATGGCATTTCAAATGGGACGACGGAAATGAAATATGCCCTTTGTCATGATTGCCAAGTTGCAAACCATTCAGATTTTCATCCACATTTTTCTTGTTTAAAATGTGAAGAGTTGAGTTGTTTGGAATCGATTTTTATTCCTTCCATAGATTTACCAGGAGGATATTCTTTTGAAAAAGTGGAAATGACAATTCAAGGAGTTTGTCCAAAATGCCAATGATATTTTGCCCCAAATCTTATCTATTAATCTGCCGAGTAATTGTTGTATCAGTAATCTTATCATCCTCTGCTAGCAAAAATGCTTTACTCAATAAAATAGATAATCCTCGATCTCCTTCAAATGGAATAAATAATTTGTCAGGATTTTTATCCCTGTTCGGTCCAGGAACAATGCATAAATATTGATCGTTTGGCTCCATCAAAATATTGGTACTTCCAATATGAATTTTATAAGTTCGTTTCTTTCCTTTGACGATTAAAAATTTTCCATCGATAGAAGATACTTTACTTATTTTTAGGCGAGGAACTAATCTTTCCAAAATCGTTTTTCGTGTTTTTGCCAACTCCGTCAAATCTCCAAAAGAATACGATTGCCAATAATTATGATATTGAACTAAGCCGCCATTGTCTTGCCAAGCAGGATCATTTCCAACACTCGCCACACCTACAAATAAATCAACATCGCGCATGATTTCTGAGAAAACAATCTTGGGAATATCAACTAAATCAACGGTATTATCACCTTCCAAAAACCTAACTTGATCAGTCGCAACATACAACCAAATGCCAGTATCATTAAATGAATCTTCAGCATTTAATTCATTGATCCAATATTCTGCCCGTAAATTATAATCTGGAATTTCCAGACTACAAGCTTGCATATCTAAGCCATCATCGTAAGCCCCGATGAGTTGGTATTTCCAATTTCGAATGCCAGCCAAAGCATTAAATTGATGTTGTTTTAAAATGTGAGCAGCCATTCGATTACTGTAACTTTTGGTATTTACTTCGGCATCAGTTAAAATATAAACCTCTCGGTAAGCTTGTTTTAAAGGTTGCTTAATTTGATTTTCTAGAAGAAACTCTCTCCATTTTAAAATATCATTAGTTTCACATTCTAGCGGATGCCATAGTTTGACCGTGGTATTTTCGTCAATCCAATTGACTTCTTTTTTATTGACATCTTGCCATTTTTTATTCCAATAAATGGCGTGTGTTTTTTGATTTTTATGTTCAAAAGTCCAAATTAATTTTTGAGTCAAAAATGACATCAAACCATGTTGGAAATAATATTTTTGAAAATGATCGAATTGGAAAACTCGTTTTTGAATATAAGATCGATCTAGTCGGTCGCGCTGAATCGTTAATGTTTTGGGAATTAATTTAGCGGTATTTCGAAGTTCTTTTAGTTCCTCTTTGAAATCCTTTCGAACAAATGAAGGAACAGATTTTTGTAGTTTTCCGTCGGGTTTGATCCATTCAATTTTTGTTTTTCCAAAAGAAGCTAAAGACAGTTTTCCGATGTAATCATTGAATTGAAATTCTCGAACTCCATCAGTTAATCCAAAATCTTGAATCGAAAAATCCTCTAAATCTGCGACACTAATTTTAAGTGCTTCAGCGGTGGATGAAATATATTTTTCGATTAATTTTTTGGTGTTTCGCTGAGCAATCCTTGACCGAACTCGATTAAGTAAGGCTACACCTTCCAAAGAATTTCGGCTGGAAATATTATAAATGCAAGCATTGCCCAATGCTCCTGAGGCAGGACCAACTCCAGGTATTTTTTTAAAACACTTGACAATTAATTTTTCTAAATCTACATCCCCGTTAGTGGTTTTTAAAGTACTTAAAATCCAGATTAAACCTTTTGCCACCGGAATATTTTGGGCGTTTAAAAAATATCCATACCAATCACTTTTTCGAGTGATTTCCATTTTGTTTAGAAATTGAATCCACTCGTTTATTTTTTCTAAAAAAACTTTTTCACCTAAGTCTTTGATTAAAGGAGTAGTTTTAGAAATAAATTTTTTAGAAGGTTTTCCAGCTGAAGCAGAGGAGGCTAAACGTAAAATTTCGTACCATTTTTTTTGTTGCTCAACTTCTAACTTTTTTAAATCTTGATTGACTTTTTTTCCAAAAGCATCTCCTTTGTCCAATCGAAAAGGTAAAATATTTTCGCCTTCGGAATAGAATGAATTCCATAGATCTTGAACTCTAGTTTTTATTTTTTGAAAAAATTGTTTGTCATGTTCATATCGAGGATTCACTTCCATTACTGTTTTAAATGTCTCTCTTAATGTATCAGAAATTCCATTTTCTTTGACATGATTTTCGACATGCTTAAAAAAGTTACCTATCTGAAAAGAATATAATTTATTAGTTTTTGGATGAATAAATGCGTTCAAAACAAAAATCAATTCGCCCTCTGTGTATGGTAGTTTTTTTCGAACAAAAAGATTGGCAACTTGATAAAGTCCGTATTTAGATTGCGCGTCCAAGGCATACCAAACGCAACGATAAAGAAGAGCCATAAGGAAATCCTTTTGAGTTTTTCGATCTGTATCAAGATGTTTTTTTATGATTGGAATATCCTTTAAGGCTATGGAGTAATTTCTATTCGGCAATTCGGAAAAGATCAATTTATGAACCTCAGAATGGAAGGAATAATATGGATCATCAGTTGTCAAGGGAAAGCTATCAGGAAAATATTCTTCGATTTTTCCAGTTGCAAAATTGGCGTCCAATTCATTTTGAAATGCTTTTATCGTGGTATAATTC
Source organism: uncultured Saprospiraceae bacterium (assembly GCA_905480595.1). Lineage (GTDB taxonomy): Bacteria > Bacteroidota > Bacteroidia > Chitinophagales > Saprospiraceae > CAJQQY01. Next base: position 35,817 of record CAJQQY010000152.1, read on the forward strand.
CCTGTTAATTTTCCAGCTAAAATATAGGATCGTTCATCATAATTCTGATTTTGTTTTTCCTCTTTACTTTCGTTAATTTTTCCAAAAAGCTTTTTTAACTCTTCTGAAAGTTTGTTGATAATTTTCATAGATCTAGATTGATGTAAAAGGTTTTCCAACAATTCGTGGATACCTGGAAATGGAATATAAATAGGAAACGAATTTATTTTTTCTAAAAAAAGAGTAAAAAAATCTTGATCAATTTTTCTGGATTTAGGTTCTGGAAAAATAGAACAGGCAACACGCAATATTTCATAATGAGAATAATGCGCTGTCTTATTTTGCTTGAGAAAATAATAATAATCTAGTAAAGCAAAACTGAAATTGAGTTGATCGGATGGGTCTAAATTTTCAAAAACAGTTTGAGCCATTAGTACGAATGAATGTTGACCTTCTTGTTCCCGTTTTTTTATTTCATCTATCACCAAGTGGAAGGGAAGACTCTTTTTATTTTCCACCAAAAATCCGCTTGAACTTTTGAATGGAATATTTTCCTTTGGTTCGATAGACAGAATTTGTTTTAGTTTTTCTTGAAATTCCATTTGTGATAATATTGTTACAGGAATGAACTTGACGAAGTCAACACAGAAAATTATCCACCTACTAAAGGCGTTAATTTTAAAAAACTCACACTTGTATCTTGGCGAACTAACACTTCTTGATCCAAAGATTCGGCTTGGATATCATCGATCAAAATGAAATAACTATTTTTTTGAAAACTATCTAAAGCAATGTACACTTGCTTCTCTGCATCAATATTTCTTTTCTTTTTAAACTTGAAACCGTTGAGTGTTTTTTCGGTATCGGAAGGTTGGATTAAGCCTGTGAAGTAATCAGAAGATCTTTGATTGTAGCGATTGACTTCAGCTGTGACTCGGCTGGCGATGAGGTCTTTAACTGTGATTAGTTCGTTGGCAATTTCGATCTCAATTTTATTGATAATATCGCCTGTAAAGGTTTCGTCTTTGATAACTAGCTTCATTGAGGTGGATTTTTAAGTTCAAAACAAATGTAATTATTATGATTATATAAAGCAAATAAAACGCAAAATAATTATATATTTTTGACCAAAATTGAATATTTAAATTCAAAAAGCGGAGTTAAGACTCCAAATCCTGACACCGCTCTGGTTATAATTAATATTGCTTTCTTACTTAGCATTCACCTTGATAATACTTTTCAAAGCTTCTTTAAACTGTACAATTTTTGTCATGGCTCCAATTGGCGCAAATCTTAAATCATTAGTGAAAATCAAAATCGCTTCACCGTTACTTTCCAAATGATGTAAATCCATCGCCAGAATTAATTGCTTCAATTCATCGTTCATGAATTTTTTCATTTCAGTTTGATCCGTCACTTTTACCGTGTATTGAGGGGAGAAATCATGATATAATTTGTGCTGCTTTTCTTGATATTCTGATAGATTTAGGTATTTATCAATGAAATCTTTTTTCTCAATTGAAAACTTAGGAATGGCAAATGGCAAGTGAATAACCCCTACAGTTGTATGGTATTCTTCCAAGGCCAAAAAAGCACCCTCCTCAAAAACAATATCAACAATTTCCCAATTGACATCTTCAAGATTTCCAGATATGGTATTTAGTTTTTCCTCAACAGGGCGCGATTTGAAAAATGTGAAAGAATCAAAATAATTGACTTCATCGTCTGGTTCTATCGAAAAAATCCAATTATTTTTCTCTGCTAACTTTTTCAATTTTATTTGACGATTAGTTAATTGTCTGGTTGAAGAAGTCAATAGTTTGAGGCCTAATTTATGATTGGTAGAAGAAATGTGTTTTTCGAAACCTTCAATTTTTACTTCTCCTCCTGTGTTGGCATGAGTTCGTTTAAAATCATATAATTTTTCTAAAATCGAAAAGTCAACTAAGCGAGCACCTGATAAATCAATTTTCACATTAGAACCAGAAGGAACTTTATCGAGGAGTTCATTCATTTTAATCGCTCCTAAAAAATTAGCAATTCCTTTTATTTTTAAATCGTAATCTCTATTCTCTTTGAAGATAATGGTCGAGCCAGAATTAAAGATCATTTGAAAAAACTGACGGATAGTAACTTTTGCCAATAAGAAATGAGCCAAGGTAGCCAAGGCCAGTCCTCCGAAGATTCCAATCAATAAATCATAATTTAAAGTAAGCAATAATGTACCCATGAAAAATATTAATTGCTCAATCCCTTGATCGAACACATGTCTGAATACAGCAGGTGAGGCTAATTTATATCCTGTGAAAACCAATAAAATGGCTAAGGCAGCTAATGGGACTTTTGTGATGACTGGTGTCAAAACAAAAATAAAAGCAAGCAGCAAAATTCCATGATATAAGTTGGACCATTTCGTTTTAGCATTATTGTGGACATTAACGGTACTTCGAACTATTACGGTAATTATCGGTAAACCTCCAATTGCACCTGCCACCATATTACTCATCCCAATTCCGATTAGATCTTTATTTAAGTTGGTTTTTCGTTTATATGGATCAAGTTTATCGACAGCCTTTCCCATAGCAAGTGATTGAATGCTAGCAATAATAGTAATCGAACTTACTGAAATCCAAAACTTCCAAGTACCTATTTTTGAAAAGTTAGGATAGGCAATAGCATCAAGAATATTATCAGGAATAGTGATTAATAATTCAGGCCCGATGGAATAGTCTTTTCCAAAAAAGTGTTATACTCCTGCGCTTCAAAAAAATCAAAGGCATAAACAAAAGGAATGGCTAAGACTAAAACCCACATTGGAGCGGGAATAAAATGAAATAGTTTATAACTGATTTTGGCTTGAAAAATTAAAAGTAGTAGCCCTGTCAAGGAAATTATAGCTACAAAAGGATTTGTATTAGGAATTTGGTGAAAAGCATCCTTGATTAATTCGATTGCTCCTTCGGCTTCAGTTGAGATCCCCATTGCAGCATGAATTTGTTTGGCAAAA
>CAJQQY010000153.1 GCA_905480595.1 uncultured Saprospiraceae bacterium
GTGTTCTGCTTCATTCGTTTCACCCAATGGTCTGATTATGACTAACCACCATTGCTCTAGAGATGTGGTGACGGATTTGCAAAAGGAAGGGGAATCTTTCGAAAAAAATGGTTTCGTTGCCAATGGTTACGATCTTGAAAGAAAAGCAGAAGGTTTATTCGTAGAGCAAATGGTTCAAGCAGTTGATATCACCGCTGAAGTAAAAAAACGAACGAACTCAGCTGGAACGGACGCTGAAAAATTAGAGATGCGTGGAAAAGCACTTGAAGAAATCAAAGAAGAATATGCTAAGAAAAAAGGTTGGAATGGTTTACGATTGCAAGCAGTTACCTTTTACAGCGGAGGAAAATTCTCTTTGTATGGTTATAAAAAATACGAAGACATTCGTCTCGTTTTGATTCCTGAAGGTGACTTAGGATACTTCGGAGGAGATCCAGATAACTTTACTTACCCTCGTTATAATTTAGATTGTACTTTCTGGAGAGCTTATGATGACAATGGAAAACCATTGGATACTTCTAAAAACTATTTCAAATTTAATGGAGATGGAATCCACGAAGGGGAAGCAGTTTTCGTAGTTGGAAATCCTGGAAGAACGGAAAGATACCGAACTTCAGCTCAGTTGAAATATGATCGAGATGTTCGTTTTCCAATTCAATTAAGAATGATGGGAAACACAGATCGAATGTTAAGAAAAAGATATGAAACTGAACCATCTGAAGATTTGATGAACGAGATTTTTGGAAATGCGAATGGTCTAAAAGCATATGGTGGAATTCTTGGAGGATTAAATGATCCAATGTTGTATGGCCGAAAACAGAAAATGGAAAACAAAATTCGAGCAGCAAATCCTGGTTTAGATTACTGGGATAAATTACGTGACAGCTATGCTGATCTTGAAAAATTGGGGCCTTGATTAATGATGATGAACCCAGGGCGAAGAGATGCAACTGCTCCTAAAGCTTCTTTGGAATTGATGTTTGCAGTTTATGAATATGGACAACAAATTAAAAACGACGCATCAAAAGACGACCAAGCGAAAAGCCGAGAATCAATTGCTAGCATGGTAAAATCTATTGACACTCCTTTGGAAAGACAATTATTAGCAATGTTGTTAGGTGACTACGATGAGTTCTCACCAGACCAACCATTGAAAGGTGGTGATCCTGCAAAGTTTGTGAACGATTTATTTTCTTCTTCTAATCTTTTGCAAGGAAAGAAAATGAAAAAAGGATTGAAAGGTAAAAACATCAAAAAAGAAAAAGATCCATTTGTAAAATTGTCTAACCAGTTGGCAGGAAGATTCTTCAAGGCAGCTGATGCCTTCCAATCTACTGGACCAACTCGTCGAGCTTTGGAAGCACAAGTGGCTAATGCCGTTTTTAATGTTTACGGTTCAAGCTTACCACCAGACGCTACTTTTACATTAAGACTTGCTGATGGTGTAGTGAAAAAATATGAGTACAATGGAACAGTTGCTCCGATCAAAACTACTTACTTTGGTATGTACGATCGGTACTATTCTAATGATGGAAAATTCCCTTGGTCATTACCAGAAAAATGGTTGAATCCACCCGTAGAATTATTGAAAGCTCCATTGAATTATGTGTCAACAAATGACATCATCGGAGGTAACTCAGGTAGTCCAATGATTAACAAAAACTTGGAAGCGGTTGGATTAATTTTTGATGGAAATATCGAATCTCTTCCTGGTAATTTCATCTTTGATGATCGAGTGAATCGAACTGTTTCAGTTCATGCAGGAGGAATTTTAGCTGCGATAAAGTACATTTATAAAGCAGATAAATTATATAATGAATTAATGGGTAAATAACTGATAACCAGATATTTATTAAATAAAAAACGGATTGCAAAATAGTATTGCAATCCGTTTTTTTATTTAAATACGATGAGTAATTTCGTCAAACTTCTTATATCAAAATTCCTAAGCGAAGCGTTGGATATTCGATATTCAAAAAGAATCATTCAATAATTTCAACATATCCACCAAACACCCATTCATCTTTTCCGATCCTAAACCATCTCCCTTCCGTGGCAAATACTTTAACCAAAGTTCCTCGTTGCACCTTACTAACTTTTGAATGATTAGTTCCAGGTCCTTTTCGAACATTCAAGAAATATGGAGCAATAATTCTTCCTGTTTTAACCTCCACAATTTTCATCAACGGTCCAAAGCCCCATCGATCAGCACCTATCCGGTACCATCGACCCTGTATATCAAAAATTTCAACTGGAGTTCCATCTTTCAAAGTATCAACGATTGGATGATTAGCTCCTGGCCCTGAACGAACATTCAAATCAGTCGGATCAACTACAATACCATCTTTTTTCTCAAAAGTGACTTCCACATAGTGCTTGTGCAACCATTCATCTGGACCAACTCTAAACCAATTTCCAACCTGCTCATAAATCTCAATTTTATCATCTTGATGCAACACTTTTAAAATTGGAAACCTCGCACTCGGCCCTTTTCTCACATTCAAATCACGGGTATTCACAAAACCTTGTTTGATCGGATTTTCTAATTGGAATTTCAACCCTTGATTAACCTTTTGTTTAAACTCTTGCCAAGGTTTTTCATCAATCATCATCAGCGGACATAACTTCCCTGTGATATCATAATGTCGATATAGTTCATTGGTCGTGAAATTATATTTATTCAAAAGGTGCTGAGCCAAATCAACAGAGTTTTGATAAGTCTTATTCCAATCTCCATCTTTGTTAACACACATCTCAAAACCAATCAAAAAATAATTTGGCGTCAAATCAGTTCCTTCAATTATTTTTTGTCCAGTTGGTTTGTAATAACGACCACCTACGTGATAACCAACTTCATGATCAGGCAGACATTGGACAATACTTCCATCATCCACATTATAATGAGCAGAAGCATATCGGTCAGCTGTATTAAAATAATTTCGAGTTCGTCGAGCATCGGCGCCTGTAGATTCATTTGCAGTCCAATGCACCACAATTCCTTTCAATTCTCGAATCCGATACCAACTAGCGTTCCGTAAAGCTGGTCGATTTCGTCTACTCGTCAAGTACATTTTTTCTATGGGTAACATAGTGTTGTTGTTTTTAAAGTTATAAAGCTAAAGTAGGGAAAATTGTTGAAATGTAATATTGTTGTTAGAAAAATATTAGTCTTGAATTTTCAATTGTAAAAATTAAAATTGGATTCGTAGTTTTGGGGATTATTTTACCACAACATCAGGTATCAGATTCTTAACTAACGGTAAAATTTATAATCAATGATTTAAACATAATCTTCCATGCGAATAGATATATTATCAGCCGTTCCTGAATTATTGGAAAGTCCAATGCAACATTCCATTATGAAACGTGCGCAAGAAAAAGGATTGCTAGAGGTCGTAGTTCACAATATTCGAGAATATAGCTTGAGTAAGCAAAAACAAATTGACGATTACCAATATGGCGGCGGTGCAGGAATGGTCATGATGGTGGAACCACTTGCTCGATGCATTGAGCATTTGAAGAATATAAGAACTTATGATGACATCATATATATGACTCCTGATGGAAAAAGACTAGATCAACCGGAGGCTAATTTCTTGTCCATGAAAAATAACTTAATGATTATTTGTGGTCATTATAAAGGTATTGATGAGCGGATCCGTGAACATTATGTTACAAAAGAAATTTCAATAGGTGATTATGTTTTATCAGGCGGAGAATTAGGAGCCGCAGTTTTAGTAGATTCGATTGGTCGATTAATCCCAGGTGTGCTAAATGACGGAACATCTGCTCTCTTCGATTCATTCCAAGATGATCTCTTAGCGCCTCCAATTTATACTCGACCAGCAGAATACAATGGCTGGAAGGTTCCGGAGATTCTTCTTTCAGGAAATACCAAATTAATTGATGAATGGCGACACGATCAATCTATCAAACGAACAGCAGAAAGACGACCTGACCTGCTTGATAACGATGAACGGTTAACGATGAACGGTTAATTTTCCCATTATACGTTCTAAAACGTGGTATTAACCGTTCACCGTTATAAGTTAACCGTTATCAAACAACGTCTGTTTTTTTCCAAGTTGTTGCATCAATTAATGTGTAGTACCATTTTCGTTGACCAGTTTTTTCAGCACGTTTCAAAAGTTTTAGCCAAAAATCATAGAACGTTTCCGTATCATAAATCACTTGACAACCTGCTGAATACCCCTTCACTAAAACATTCGCAATAAAATCTACTTTTTTCTCTTCATCAAACTGAGTATTATTTCTTACATTTTCACGATGGAAATTCGAGTGAATTCTTAAGCCAGTCCTTAATACTTTTTGCAAACTACTCACCTTTTTGAGTGGTAATTTTTCAAGACTTTTAATTAACTCTTCCACCCTTGGGTATACTTCTTTTGCTTCCTCTTTTGAAGGTCTAATTCCTACAAGCGTTCGATAATAATCTGGCCCAGCTTTACCATCAATATCACCTAATTTTGGATAAAATTTAAATTGGTGTTCGATCACTTTTACTACCCATTCATCTTCAATTTTGGCAATGACTTCACTTCTTTTTAGGTTTTCCATATCCGTCATTTGCTTCTCGTCCATACCACTTGCATCACTTAATATTTTGGCTATGACTTCTCTACTAGTATCATTAAACCTTTTATCATACCATCGACTCACCATCCATTTCTTCGCTTCATGAAGATTAATTTTTCGACTTGACCTTAATCCCTCCTGAGAAATAGTTACAATACCATTTTCTACTTTATCAATTTTCATTGGCTTAGATTCTGCCAAGTTTTTTAAATTTTGATAAGGTGCAACTTTACCATCTGTTCCAAACTGACTGAGCAAATAATAAATCTCTGTCAAGGTTAAATTCAACTTGAATAAATCTTTTAAATTAAATTTTGCGGTTGTGCTTCCACCTTTCATAGAATCATCAATTCCATAAGTAGTCAACCAATGGTTTCTTGGAAACTTAAAAGTATTTCCACCTTGGTGAAAATTAAAACCTTTATCTAATACCCATGTATATTTTCCATTCTTTGAACTTTGAACAAGTAGATTTCTAGTCCTTCCGGCAGGTTGTCTTCCATGATGAAATCCAAACAATGCAGAAAGTGTTTGAGGAGCAACAGTTCGGTGACGATTTTTATTTCCAGGTTCAGTTGTTGCGATATTTATCTCGACTCTTGGATTTCCTGACTCATCTTTCCAACAGGCAACCAAACTATCATTATACTCTGTTGCCATCATCCGATCTAAATTCCTCCTCAGTCCAACTAAGTTCGTAACTCCTTGATTATCAGACCATAAACCATTTCTAGCGATTACTATATTTTTGAAAAAGTCATATAAAACTGCTTCACCATCTTTTAAAGAAGGAATTGTAAGTTTATTGTTATTCTCATCCTTTAAGGATTTATTATTTACCTCATTAGTGAATACTATTCTGGACTTCTTGATGATATTTGTTAGGAATCCATTCCCTGGTTTACCATCTACCCCTTTTAAAATAGTCTTTAAATTACTCGCTCTTGGAGGTGTCTTTTTCTTTTGATAAGCAAGTTGTTGTTTTATCACGTATCGAATTCCATCATCAGGAATAATTAATGAATTATCCTCATCTATTCCTTCCAAATTGGTTGGTCTATTATAGGTGTCACTATTTTTTTTGTAGACAAAATTCATTAATTTGACAATACCACTCCAATTATAATAGTTAGAAATAAAGTTACGACTTGAAGCTATTGGAATCTTTTTAGTTTCTGTTGTTCCACCAGCAGAAATAGTGACAATAATATTTTCCCCAACTTGTTGAACTTCATTACCTGTATCAATTCGAGTTTCTGTTGCCCCTGTTTCAAATGAGTCAGGCACATCAGTAGGTTCTACTGGACGAGGTTGAGGCTTCGGTAAAGCTTTAACCTTTGCTACTAATTTTTTCAAAGTTCCAAAACCTGGATCAATCCTCCCATCAGGTGAAGATGAACCAACTACATCCTTTTGAAATTTTCGAATGGCTGCAATGGTCAATGGTATTTTTGATCGAGGAATTTGTTTGTTTGTCTTTGGTAATTCTTTTAGTTTAGTTGAAACAGGTTCAAACTCAGAAGTTAAAATTGCTTTAGAGGAAGCACTATTTGGAGGAAGCAATAAGTCTAGCATTTCTTTCTTAAATGCAGATTTGGATAAAATACCTATCGAAAATAATGCGAGTTGTATCTTGGCTAAGTCTCTAGTTTGGTTAACAGCTTTAGTGGTATCTCCTACTTTTTTTTGAATTACAATCATTGTTTTTTTGGTTTGTTTTTTTGAAAGATTATTGAATTAAAGATAGATAAAAAATGTAATATTCCTAGCCTCTATTTTCTCGATAGATTACTCAGGTTTTCAACGATCAATCTAGATGAAAAAATCGGTTTAATCTGTCATAAAAAATCACTCATACATGCTTAATGCTGTTTTTATTTTACTTTTTATTTTACTTCTCAATACCTTCGGACTAATCACTTCTATCGAATCTCCAAAACCTAAAATTAACCGTTCAAACTCATAATTGAGATGCACTTTTATTTTAACCCGAACTCCTCCGCTGGGTAATTTCTCTAATATTTCTTGTGAATGATGAAATGGCTTAGTGATCACATAAGGTGCATTTAATCGATCAATTTTCAAAACCACGTCTTTGCATTGCTCATCATTTAAAACGGTCACACCAATCGTATTTTTATAATATTCATCTCCATTAAATCTTCCTTGGATATATTTAGTTTTCAAATCAAAATCTATTTTCTCAATTCGATCTAGCGCTAAGGTCAAAATTTGTCGTTCTCTATTTTTTTTCCCAACCAAAAACCAACGATTATTAAACTCCTTCAAAATATAAGGATGCACAATAATCTCTGATGCTTCTCTTGCCTTGAACGATTTATACTTAATTTTCAAACAAATCTTTTTCAAAACAGCTTGATACAGAACATCTAAATGCTCTAATCCTTTTAGTTTTTCATTTTTATCTAAATGAATAATCGACGATTGATGTGTTTTTTCTGTATAAACTTTGTCTTCCAGTTTTTGAATAATCCCACCTAATTCCGAAAACAAAGAAAAATCCTTAAACTGTTTCAGCATTTCCACCGTCTCTGACAAAATACTCATATCATGTTCCGTCAAAGGAATATTAGTAATCGAATAATTTTCATCCTCATACTTATAATACTTTCGATCATAAACAACGATCGGTGCATTGTACCCTAATTTATCACTTCGCATCATTTGAATATCCAACTGAATACTTCGTTTGCTGACGTTGACATCTTTGTTTTCATATTCATATAAAGCATCTGAACATTCATCTATTAAATCATTTAGCGTCCATTGACGATATCGGTTTTGCAAACATTTATCAATGGTTTTGTAGCGAATAAGTGCGTTTTTATTAAGTGCCATTAGATTTTTTTCATTAAAAATAAAATAATTATTTGACTACGCAAAAACATTGCGTAGTAGCATTCCATCTTTGTATTGTCAATAAGAAATAACAAACGAAATAAAATTTATACAAATGAAAGATTTTTTAAACATCAACGGAAACACATTAATTGAATTAGGATTTATTCCTGGAAAATGGTTTAGAACTGCATTGGATCATATCAATGAAAATCAATTAGAAGGAGAAGAAATGTTGAATTACTTAGAGCAATTTAAAAGAGATCCTGAATTAGAATTGCATGCTGAACCAATTCCATTTGCTAAAAACATTGAAGCTGAAAATGAAATGGAAGAAGAAAATGTCAAATCAGTTATCAACACCATGAATATAGTTATGAAAACTCCAACTGTAGTTGCAGGTGCAATTATGCCAGATGCTTGCCCGACGGGTGCGGGAACTATTCCAGTAGGTGGAGTCGTTGTTACCCAAAATGCGATTCATCCAGGTATGCATTCAGCTGATATTTGCTGTTCGGTGATGTTAACTGATTTTGGGAAAATTGAACCAAAAGAAATTTTGGATGCAGCATTTTCAGTTACTCATTTTGGTCCAGGCGGAAGAGAGAGAAATGATCAGTTTAGATTTCCAACTGATTTATTGGAAGCTTTTGAAGGCAACAGGATGTTGAACGATAAGGATATGATTCAGATGGCAAGAAAACATTTGGGAACTCAAGGAGATGGTAACCACTTTTTGTTTGTTGGAAAATCTGCCAAAACAGGAAACACCATGATGGTTACTCATCACGGTTCAAGAGGAGTTGGAGCTAAACTTTTTAAGCGAGCAATGAAAATTGCGGAAAGATTCAGAAGAGAATTATCTCCAAAAACTTTAAAACAAAATGCTTGGATCCCTTTCGAAACAGAAGAAGGTCAAGAATACTGGAAAGCTTTACAAGTTATCAGAAAATGGACTAAACAGAACCATATCTGCATTCATGAAGCAACTGCTAAAAAAGCTGGAGCTAGAATGGAAAACAGGTTTTGGAATGAACATAACTTCGTTTTCAAAGATGGCGACTTGTTTTATCACGCAAAAGGTGCAACTCCTTTGGATAAAAAATTTATGCCTGATATTACTGGACCTCGTTTAATTCCATTGAACATGTCAGAGCCAGTTTTGATTGTCGAAGGGGAAACGACTACAACCAATTTAGGATTTGCTCCTCACGGTGCAGGAAGAAATATGAGCAGATCTAACCATAGAAAATCAAAAGGAGAAAAACCAATCGCAGAAATTTTTGAAGAAGAAACAAAAGGGTTGGATGTTAGGTTTTTCTCTAACGAAATTGATATCACAGAATTACCCTCTGCCTATAAAAATGCATCCACGGTGAGAAATCAAATGGATGAATTTGGATTAGGAAAGGTGATTGATGAAGTGATGCCTTATGGTTCAATCATGGCGGGAGATTACAAAGTAAACCCACCATGGAAAGTACGTAAAGAAAAAAAGAAAGCATTACGCAATGCTAATGCGTAGTTAAAATGTTTTTTTTTGCTATTAAAAATTTAAGTGGGTCAAGAGTAAGTTACTTCTCATAACATTTGGATTGTAAATACTTATTCAATTACCCACTTATTTTTAAATGAAAAACAACTACGCAAAATGATTGCGTACAAGCATTATAAATTTGTAATAGAAAAGAAATCAGGTCAAGAGTAAGTTACTTCACCACCAACTTTACCACGTTATTACTTATTCAATTACCTGATTTTTTATTCATGGAGACAGTAGCTCAGTTGGTAGAGCGTATGTTTGTTGTTTGCTCATTACCTTTCAACTCAGCTTAAAATTTATTAAGAAGAACAAGGGTCAATTTAAACATACTTCATTCTATTGGGTCCATAAGGTCGTGGGTTCGAGTCCCACCTGTCTCCCAAAAAAATAAAGGTCAACATCATTTTACTTCTATGGTTCGAATCCGAACTCTCGAAAGAGAGTTCATGGTTTAAAAAAATGATGAATTACCTTTTGAGTTAAGGTCAATTGCTTCTTACTTCCGGGCGTATGCCCACCAAACTGTCACTTTGATCTAGAAGCATCATTACCTGATTTTTAAACATTTAAAAAAATTAAATTCATGAAAACTGATTTATTAAAAATCGCCATCCGACAAAAAGCTATCTTCATTCCTAACGAATGGATTGTCAATAAGTCGACATCTGAAATCAATGAAACCACAAGTGTTTTGATGGCAAATTGTGCACGACTTGGATTTTCATTTTCAGAAAATTTATTACATACCATCAACGGAATTTCTCCAAAATCAAAATTGGAAATTTTCGAAACATTGAAAGAAGTAACCGGTGTGAATAAAAACTGGACACCTCTAGTGAAGCAATGGGACATCCCAACTGGTGAATCAGTTATCGATCATGTAATCACTTTTTTTGCTAATATTTTTCAGGCTAAAAAAGGTACAACTTTACCTTGTGGACATTTGATTCCAGATAATACTTTTCCAATTGAAAAATATAATGGTTGCCCTTTTTGTGGAACACCTTTTACTTTTGGAGAGTTGGAATATCAACCTATCGGAAATAAATTGAAGATGCTAGAGCTGTGGAGAGAAACAGATTTGAAGAAATATTTATTGGACTTGTTGGAATCTCCAGTTGCTTTAGATGCGACTCAAGTGGAAAGTTTGAAAGTTTTAGTGGCAACTTTTGATGTAGAAAAAAATGCAAAAATCGGGATCAAAGAAACCATGATGATCTTGATCGATGCTTTGGTCAATGAAAATAAATTAGCCGTAGCAGGTGATTTATTTAAAACGCCAAATGACATCTTGCGATACATGTGGTACAAGCATACTGGTTTCTTACAAATCATTGAGCCAAAGGTAATCGCTGCTCGAAAAGCAAAAAACACTCGTGGATTCCGTTCGACATCACTTGCTGAGACGACTGAAAAATTGCGTCAAACGAATGAATTGAAATTAAAATTCACTCGTGCGGAATGTCGTAAATATGCAACTTGGTTAAACAACTTGGATATGGATATCGCTAAGCAATGTGAAATTATGCATCCAAAAAGAGGCATCTGGATTCGAGTAATTCGAGCATTGCGATTAGCAGAATTTGCGAAGCGAAAAGGATTTGGAAACTTGGCCGAATTGCTTGATTTGTTTTACAACAAAAAGTACGAAGTATGGAGTGGAAAAGTGCAACGCTATAAATTAAAAAGTGATACAGAGAATACTTTTAAGTTGTTGAAACAACGACCAGGTTTGTTTGCGCGATCTTTATTTTCAACTATGTTGTGGTTTGGAAAAGATATTTCCATCCAACAATTTAGAGAAGTAATGGATCAAGTTCCAGCTCGTTTGATTTTCTCATTGAACATGTATTCGGAAATTTATTTTGATAAAGATTCACAACGAAGTGTTAAACCACTTGGTGGAGTTTCAAAAAAAATTCCTGCAAATAAGATGTTGAATTTATACTCTAATAAAGAATTGATTTCAATGCAAACAATGATTCAAGATTTGAGTTTGGATCTCATTTTGAAAAATTTTGAAAAAGTTGATAACCCAAATCAAACGATCTACATTGATGAAGGATTGAATAATATTCCAATAGCAATTGGTGACCGAAGCGAAACCCTTCAAGACTTGCCAGGTGCTTTGATGGGAACTCGATTCCCTGTGGAAGGCAATACTGTTCGATTGTTTTTGCAATGGGGAGAAGGTCTTCCAGCGCAACATTTGGATATGGATTTGAGTTGCAAAGTTGCTTATGAAGATAAGACTGAATTTTGTTCGTACTCTCAACTTGTGATTCCAGGTTGCAAGCATAGTGGTGATATTCAAAAGATTCCACACCAAGTGGGAACGGCTGAATATATCGATATCGACTTGAAGGAGTTGGCTAATCGACATGCAGAATATGTGAGTTTTACTTGCAATGCTTATACTCGTGGAGAGCTTTCTCCAAACTTAGTTGTGGGTTGGATGAATAGCAAATCTCCAATTAAGATTACTAAAAAAGGAGTTGCCTATGATCCATCTGCTGTTCAACATCAAGTACGAATTAAAAAAAGTATTACGAAAGGAATGGTGTTCGGAATTTTAGATATAGCACAACGAGAAGTGATCTGGTTAGAGATGAATTTTGGTGGACAAGTAGTTCAGAACATGAACTCAATTGATGTCAAAACTTTATTGAAAAAGTTGGATGCTAAATTTAAGATAGGAACATTGCTCGAATTGAAAGCGGAAGTTCAAGGCTTAGAAATTGTCGAAGACGCATCTTATGCCGATGAAATTTACGATATGGATTGGGCATTGAATACTGCAGACGTAAGCAAACTTTTTTTAAGTTAAATACAAATTGAATCTCGCCTATTAGGCGGGATTCAATAAAATTTCATTCTTTAGTGTTTCGGAAATTTTTCAAAAATTCAGAAAACGGAATCGTTGATGACCGTGACAAATCCCTAGTCAATCTTCATTAGAAAATGATTATACTTTTCCTTAAAATTGGAGTTCGTATTACGAAACAACAAACTTTCGTCAGGGCAAATTTTAATCATATTCTCATTATCGTAGAACAAACCATCACTTCCTTTAGACAAACTCCTTCGTTTGTGCAACCCAAACTTATCTATGATGGTAAAATAATTTGTATAACCCCCATCTTTTTCAATGATAAAATCAATACTTCTTTCTCTTAGATTTGTCTTTTTCTTACTACTCAGTATTCCTGGATCAAAATAAACTCCAAATATATTTTTTTCTTCAAAACCAAAATCTTCAGCTTGCATTATCTCTTTTTTAAGGCCAGATAATTCAGACATCAAACTTTTATAATCATAGACCATTATGGTCAATCCATCTTCCCAATCTTTTCGAGAAGAGATGATTGCATAGGGAGTTCCCCCCTTTTTGACAATAGTTTTAATATTGGAACCACTAAAATCCCAAAGAATTTTAATTATTTTATTTTGGATTTCTTTCAACTTATTTTCATCTAAGACTTGTGCCGTGTTTACATAAATAGCTAAGACTTGTGACGCATTATTATAATAGTAAATATCTTCAATCTCAATACCTAGCTGCCTCGCAATCCTAATGTGGTCTTTCTTGGGGAACTCTTTTCTCAAATCCGAGGAGACATATTTTATTTGTCCTTCATAAGTCTGGTCAACAAACTCGGGCATCTCCTCTTCTTCTTCTACCGGTGCATCTGCAAACATTGGCGCCTCTTCTTCCACAGTTGTTTTTTCAAACATCGGTACCTCCTCTTCCTCTTCTATTTCAACGATCACCTCTTTTTCTATTTGTGGATTGGCTTCTTTTAATTTGTCCATTTTCTCCTTAGTCGCTAACTGACTTGTTTTTGGAGAACAACTCATTATAATAATAACCATACTCAATAGCATGTAAAATATTTCCTTTCTTTTTAACCTGTTCATTTCTAATAAATTTATTATAGTTATTACTTTTAGTTTATTCTGTTTGGAAACGAAATAAAACCAGAGGCTGACTCGAAGCCAGTCGCTGGTTATTTTCTTATCGAATCATAAATCACCTGATGAATATTTGGTCTCACATTCATCTCATAAATCTTCCGATTATTCCTTGTTGGGAAAACTCGATTAGAAAAAAAAATATAAATCAAATCATATTCTGGATCAACCCAAACGAAAGTTCCTGTATAACCTGAGTGCCCATAACTTGATGGACTAGCATCTTTCGCCACCGAACTTTTTTCAAAATCATATTCCAAAAGCGGTTTATCAAAACCAAGTCCTCTCCTATTTTCATTTTCTGGATATTGATATTTAGTAAATTCTTCTATGGATTCTTTGGCAATAATTTGCTTGCCTCCATAGCTTCCACCATTTAAATACATTTGCACTAATTTGGCTAAATCATTCGCCGTTCCAAATAAACCTGCATTGGCAGAAACACCTCCCATCATGATAGCACCTTCATCGTGAACCGTTCCATGAATTTGAACATGTCGAAAAAAAGTATCTCGCTCTGTAGGAATAATTCTATCATTAGAAAAAAATCTCTGAGGATTATAGGTCAACGTTGTTGCCCCGAGGGGTTCATAAATTTCTTTTTTCAAATAAGTTTCATAATCCATCCCAGTCATTTCACTTACTATTTCTGGAAATAGATAAAATGCCAAACCCGAATATTTATATTCTTTCACTTCACTTACAGGCGATTTACAGATGGCCTTATAAATACGGTTTTTATAATTTTTATGGAGAAAAAGATTGTCCGTAATTTTAATGTTATAATTTTTGGTTTTCTTTTTCTTCAAAGTTCTCCATTTGTATTTTCCATTCTTTTTTATGGTTGTAGTCCAATATGGAATCCATGGTTTAAGTCCTGCTTGGTGAGCTAAAATTTCACGATAAGTGAGATCTGACTTATTAGATCTTTTAAATTTTGGAAAATAAGTTTTAAAGGATTCATCCAATTTAAATTTTCCTTCTCCATGTAATTTCATTAATGCTGGTAAAGCGGTTGTAATTTTAGATAATGACGCAAAATCGTACAAATCAGTTAGTTGTACGTTTTTTATACTATCGTATGTATGGAAACCGTATGCTTCATGAAAAATTACTTTCCCGCTTTTGGCGATTAAAACTTGCATTCCGGGGAAAGCTTTTGCTTCAATAGCTTCATTGGCAATCGAGTCTATTTTTTGATGCAAAAAAATAGAATCCATACCTACAGAAAAAGGAGTTCCAACTCCTAGTCCATTTTCATTTTGAGTTATAGAAATTTCTGACTCCACCTTCACCGTATCTTGTGCCTCACAAAAACCGCAAACTAGCATCAAAAGAAAAATCCAAAGTCGAAACCTGTTGTTAATTCTCATTTTTTCAATTTAATTAAAACATTTATCAATTAACTTCTCAAATAAGAAGCTCCGTTTATATCCAAAATAGCTCCCGTCATAAACTCCGTTCCTTCTGATGCTAAAAACAACACACCTCTGGCTACTTCTTCAGGTCGAGCCACTCGTCCAAGAGGACTTTGTTTTTTGATGTCTTCTCCCCTTTCCCCATTTAGAATTGGACCAACTCTATCGGTTTCAATAAATCCAGGTGCAACTGTTCCAACAAAAA
>CAJQQY010000154.1 GCA_905480595.1 uncultured Saprospiraceae bacterium
TTACTATTGTATCTGAAGAATGGGTAAGTGTAGATATCCCTTTGAGTGCTTTTGTACCACCAGTAAATTTAAGTGATGTATTCCAATTTAAAGTAGTAGGAAACGGAACAGTTTACTTTGATAATTATTATTTCTGGCAAGAGACCACAACATGGTATGCAGATGCAGATGGAGACGGATTTGGTGATATTAATGTTACTGCAGAAACGTGTACGCAACCTGTTGGGTATGTTTTAGATAATACGGATTGTGATGATACTGCTCCAAATACTTTCCCAGGTGCAGTAGATATTCCATGTAATGGAATTGATGAAGATTGTGATGGTAGTGATTATATTCCTGCTGAAGCAGTTGGATCGCTTCCAATTTTACCGGCATCGATTTCTTGCGTAGAAGCTGAAGCATTCTCTGCTGAAGATGGAACTTACAATAATGGTGAATCTGGAATTTATAATATTTCTGGAAATATGCCTGCTCAGATTTTTAATTCTTGGAATAAATGCGGAGGTGTTATTGTGGTTATTTATGCAGATGTAATTGACATTTGTGGACGAATAATTGAAGGTGGAAACTTTACTATTCAAGTTCAAGCGGCTCCGATTCCTACGATAGTATTACCTGCATTACCAAGTAATCTTTCTTGTTCTGATGCTCAAACATTTACTCCTCCAGGAACGACTGCTGATAATGGTTTAACTGGTGCTTGTGCTATAACTGGACAAGTAAATGTAGAAGTAAATAACTTCTATGATGCCTGTGGTGGAACAATGGAAGTAATTTATTTTGGAACAGATGAATGTGATCGAAACATGATAGCAAAAGTAGGATATATTGATGTTGATCCTGCACCAGCTCCAACTATTTCGGTTCCAACTTATCCTTCTCAAGTGACTTGTACTGAAGCTGAAGATTTTGCAGGAATAATAGCAGAATATTCAAACGGAGAAACTGGAGTTTGTGAAATTTCAGGATTAATCGAATCTACAGTTGAAATAAATGTCGATGCTTGTTCAGGAGGTACTATTACTGTTAGTTATAATGGTCAGGATGATTGTGGAAATTCAATTTCTGCTACACCAGTAGTAATTACAGTTTTACCAGCAGAAGCTGCAGTTTTAGAAGCACCAGATAATATGCCTAATTCAATTTATTGTTGGGAAGCATTTGGTTGGGTAGCTCCTAAAGCAACTTTCGGAAATGGATCAGATGGCGTTTGTCAAAATGCTGGAGAGATCGAACCAGAAGTGATTGAATTTTGGAATAGTTGTGACGGTGGATATATTGTTATGACATATGATGGATTTGATAACTGTGGAAATGAATTAGTTCCAATAGTTTTAAAAGTTACAGTTTCACCTGATGTATGGGCTCCTGATGGAGAGTGTGCTCCTGTAGAACAATCGGTGCCTTCTATTTCAGATATTCCAGAAGGAGATGAGTTAGAAGATTACTTTGATATGGTAGCTAGTGGTTATAGTGAAAACTGTGGAGATGTATTCGTGACTGTAATAGATGATACTGGAATTCCTCAATGTGATGAGTTAGGAAATTTTGAAAGAATTTATACAGTAGAGGTAACTGATAAGTGTGGAAATGTGGCAGGGACTTGTTCCATTGCATTTAATGGAAACTGTGATCAAAACTTCTGTACATTGACTCAGAAATTTTACGGAAATCCAGTTAATGAATTATTTGGAACATCATCAGCAGAATTGGTTAAAACACTTTTAGATGATGGAAACAATCCAGTTGTAGTTGGAGATGGTGATTGTGGAATAGTTGTATCTGATGCACAATGTGTTCAGTCATTGATGAATTCTTATGGAGCATCTGTCTCTGTATCGTCAGGAAGTGGATCTTGTGATGGAACTAATAATTCGCTAGTCAATCAGATTATTACAACCACATTAAATATTCGATATAATGAAATGATGAACCCTAATGGACCATTGGATCTTGGAGGATTATTATTGAGTACTACATGTATGAATGTTCCTGGTTATATTTTAGCTGAACTACCAAGTAATCCTAACGTAAATGATTTGTTAAAATATGCAAATGATTTTGTGGCTTGCCAATGTTCTTCTACATGTGATGATTTTGTAGATAATATGGCAGACTTGACAAATCTTTTCTGGGGATTAAATTCAAGATATAACCTTTGCCATGTTCCGGCTCCATGTGTTGATGGTCAAGCTGGATATAACGATCCTAATTTTGGTGGAACAACTACTCAAGATCAAAATGCTTCTATTATACTTTATCCAAATCCAATTAATAACATCATCAACTTGAAAGTAAATGAGTTTGTTGGATTGCCAGCTGTAATAGAAATTTTTGATACACGAGGAGCAAAAATGGTAGAGAAGTCATTCTTACCGATTGATCAATATACGTTACAATTTGATGTGAATAATTTCGAATCAGGTTTGTATTGGTTATCAATCAAAGTGGAAGGACATGATTTAATCACAAAGAAATTTATTGTAAGTAAATAATATTTAAGATCTAAGTCACAATTCTGAACAATTGTACAAGAGAGTTGTGTCTTATATTTTATTTGGAAAAAGACTTTTTCTTTTCATTTTTTTCAAAAAAAGTAGGGAAAAGTCTTTTTCCAAATAATGTA
Organism: uncultured Saprospiraceae bacterium; assembly: GCA_905480595.1. Lineage (GTDB taxonomy): Bacteria > Bacteroidota > Bacteroidia > Chitinophagales > Saprospiraceae > CAJQQY01. The sequence goes on from CAJQQY010000154.1 coordinate 2,630, forward strand.
ATATTGTCGTAAAAACCTAAAAAGCTTTTGATTGATTCAAAGCCTTGAATTTTACTCCTGAAAAAATATATTTGTGTATATTAATCATAGCCCCAATTAATATATGCCTTTAATCTCCCCAAAGGAATTTAGGGAGATTTTTTATAGGAGATGAATTTTTAAAAAACAAAAAAACTAAAAATGACACATTCTCATTTGTTTTTAAAATCTATGTTTTTCATTTTTCTTATAGCTATTTCTCAATATAGTTTCGGTCAATATACTACTACTGAGTGCCAGACTGTAACTACTTCATTAATAGGTCCTGATAGAAATGATTTTGTTCACAATAATGGAATAGATATAAGTGAAGGATACCTGCATAATTTCGATCCTCCAGCATTGCCGTGTGGTATAAATAACCCGGGAGTAACTTCACTAGTGATAAATATTGATATTACAAATATCACAACAAATGGGGGATGTGCTGGTATTCCAATCTTTGGAAATGTGTTATTAAATTGTCCATTGACTACAACCTCAATTTGTCCTATTATCCAAGATGTATTAACACCTGGTTGTGGTAGTTTTGGTGGAGGGACAACCGTAACTGGAACATATTCTTTAGATATTGCTACTTGTAATGCTATTAGTGCAACTGATATTATTGGAGTTGATATAATTCCTGCTACTGATTTTTCACCTTCTTGTCCTGGAACCGGAACTGCAATTACAGATGGTATTGTATCTGTTACCTATCAAATTTGTCTTGATTATACTTATGATCAAACAGCTCCTGCCGCTTGTGTGAATACAACTATAATTAGTTGTGATGATGGAGATCCATGTACTATTAATGATATGGCTACTGTAGATGATTGTGATAATACAATTATTTGTATCCCATGTGCAGGAGTTTTAACTGATTGTTCTAATGTAGGATGCCAAACTACTATGCCTTGTGATGATGGCGATCCATGTACCGAAAATGATGTTGAAACTTTGGCAGCAGATGGAAGTGTATGTGGACCATGTGCAGGCGTACTTTCTGATTGTTCAAATGTAGGATGTCAAACTACTTTACCATGTGATGATGGCGATCCATGTACCGAAAATGATGTTGAAACTTTGGCAGCAGATGGAAGTGTATGTGTACCATGTGCAGGCGTACTTTCTGATTGTTCAAATGTAGGATGCCAAACTACTTTACCTTGTGATGATGGCGATCCATGTACCGAAAATGATGTTGAAACTTTGGCAGCAGATGGAAGTGTATGTGTACCATGTGCAGGCGTACTTTCTGATTGTTCGAATGTAGCTTGCCAAACAACTATGCCATGTGATGATGGTGATCCATGTACCGAAAATGATGTTGAAACTTTGGCAGCAGATGTAAGTGTATGTGTACCATGTGGAGGTACAGCAATTGATTGCTCGAATGGATCCACAACTACACAACTGTGTGATGATGGCGATCCTAATACAATTAATGAT
>CAJQQY010000155.1 GCA_905480595.1 uncultured Saprospiraceae bacterium
ATGACCTGCGCTATTTTTCCAATAATGTCTAAACTAGGTGCGATAGGTCGGAACAAGTTGTAGAAATCTCGATTAGTTGCTGAGGTTTCTTTTGCTGTAAGCTTTACTTGCTTCTTCATAAAAAATAAAAAATTTGCTGATTTATGAATGGAAAAATATTTTCGTAAATGTATTGTTACAACATTTGCAAAATCATTTTCTGAAAAATAAATCTTCTTAAAAAATAAAAATTGACCGGTGATCTTCTTCTTCCTTCTTTTGTGGTCTAGAAAATTCTGCTGGTGAGATAATCTAAAAAATCAAAATGTGATTAGTAAAACAAGAATGGTAAGTAAATAAAAAAACCGAAATACATCCTTTAGACGAAAAATGTTAAAAAAGTAACATTTGTAATGTTTAAAACATTGATTGTCAGTAAATTGTATTTGTTGTTGAGGAGGAATTACACAGGAGGAAAGAGAGGTGACAAGTTTTTTTAGAAGGTGAAAATTTAAACTAACTTATGAAGTGCTTAATCAAAGCACTCCATAAGTTAGTTAACCTAATTATTAATACTTCACAAATTGTTGAACCATCTGTTGTCCTGATTCATTTTGAATTTGCAAAATGTACAAAGCAGGAGGTAAGTTATTTACATTTAAAATAACTGATTTAGCATTCGATTGAGTTTTTTCTAACAATACTTTTCCGTCAACATTGATAACCTTAAAAATTAAGGTTCCGTCATGTTCATATTGAACAAATAAGTTTTGAGAAACAGGATTTGGAGAAATTTCTAATTTGAAAACATCCGCCAAATTTTTGTTAGAGTCAACGTCGTCAATAAACCCATCACAATTATTATCCAAATTATCTATAATTTCAATAGCGTCGGGATTGATGTCAGGATTAGTATCATCACAATCATCGTTATTCATCACATATCCATCTGGTGCTTCAAAAAAGCAGGTTTGAATAGTGCTATCTGGATTTCCAAAATTATCTTGATCCGCATCTAGATAGAATTGAAATTGTGGAAGTCCATCATCGACTAAAGTATTACAATCATTATCAATGTTATCGCACTCTTCTGGAGAGTCAGGATTAACCATAGCATTAGTATCATCGCAATCCAAGTTGTTGTCAACAAAACCCATTGGAAGATTTTCATTACAAGTTTCCATTAATGAATCAGGAGTTCCAAAACCATCCTCATCTCCATCAAAATAGAAAGTATAATATTGTATTCCATCATCGACTAACATATTACAATTATTATCAATACTGTCACATACTTCAATAGCATTTGGATGAATCATTGGATTCGTATCATCACAATCATTTGCATTTCCAGCAAATCCAGGAGGTATCATTTCGCTACAGGTTTCTATTATACTATCTATCGAACCAAAGCCATCTTCATCTGTATCAATGAAATAAGCATAAATTGGAAGGTTTTCATCTACTTCGTTATTACAGTTATTGTCAATATTATCGCACTCCTCTGGTGAGTCTGGATTAATTAATTCATTGTTATCATCACAATCTTCGTAATTATAAAAACCATCATTATCAGCATCGACAAAAAAGATAGACTCAGCCAAATCAAAAACATCGTTAGCTATTTCTATCCCGATTAATCGACCTGGAATATCATCTGCTGGTGGATGAATTCCACCCCATATTCTTGAAAGACTTGTCTGATCAGAAGCATCTCGATAAGTAGCCCATTGTAAAGTAAGATCAACACTTGGTCCATCTTCGAAGACTAAAAACTCATTCATTGGTGCATGAAATTCACCCATTCCTCCAGGGAAAAATTCATTACCAGTAATTTTAGTCATAATATCAGCGGCAGCTCTCGAATAGGTGGAGTGACCTGAAACATATCCAGCAAACGGAGGGGTAACGAATGTTGGTCGTTGATATGGGAACCAATTCTCAGCGAGAATCCAACCTACTCCTGCATAAGTTGTATCAATGTTTGGAATCGAATCAGGGCCGTTCCATGCATATAATTTTATTTTTCCTACATGTTGTAATGAATCTCCTGCAAGTACATCCATCGAATCAACTAACTCAATATAACCAGGCTCTAAAAGGATTCCTCCAGGATGATAACTTGGTAAATTTGGGTCAGAGCTTTGACCAAATCCAGCCATACATCTAATAGCTGAAACAGGGCGAAGGTAATCGTACCAACCTTTAATTCCCCAAGCGGTAATAGCTGCATCATGCATAGCTCCCGCCATCATCATATATGCTTTGACGTCCCATTCTAATTCATCAATAATGGGTCCTTGCCCTCGATATCTTTTCTCAAAATCTGGATGATCGTTTACATAATTTAAGATAGTAAACCAATGTCCAGGAGGTGTTTCAGAATCAGGTCCATCTGCCCAAAATTCTGCTAAAACTCTTGCATAATCTGCCCTAGGAACCATTTGAGGAGTATATGGTTGTCCTGTTGCAGGATTCATCGTATGTCCTGTACTTGGATCACCACCATCTAAAAAGTTATAAAAATCTCGAAGACCAACCACATCTGTTGGATATTCGTCAAGTGGAATATTTCCAAATGAAGCAGGTGAAATATCAATCATTACGCTATCATTAGGATCAAGATGAGAAGACCAAACTGAGACCAAACCAAATCCCCATTTATATTCTTCTGAAATACCTCCCACAGCAGTTGTATCTAAGTAGGGTGGTGGTCCTGGATCATGATAAACCCAATAATCAAAACCATCTCGTTCGTATATACTTGCATCATCTGGAGATAAAGCAAAGGGAGCAACTTGTCCCCATTCTGGAGATAAAAAATCAGGAGTATTGAAAGGAATTGGATTTCCTGCTTGATCAATAAATAAATCGAGGGTAAGTGGTTGCCAACGATTAGGATCGATAATATTAGGATTTCCTGGAAATGCCATAACCAATGGAGGATTCACTTCTTCATAAGCAATATTATTATATCCAATTTGTTCATTTGAACCATCTTGAAAACCAAAATTGATCAAACATTGGGCGATATAATTCCCCAACGCAGCAGGATTTCCAGTAGTATAATTTTGATTGGTATAAAAAATATCATAACCCATATCTAACATCATAGTATCGAACATAGGTAAGGAATTAATTGCACCTGGAGAAAACTGAAATCGATGCCTTAGCAACCTATAAGCTGCATAACTAAGCGCTTCATTACGGGCAGAATCAATATTACTTGGTGGATCAATTCCTAGAAATTCACATTCATATCCATTTACTGTTTTTCCTAATAAATAGGTTTGTGCAATAGTATCGTAAACTGCCCAGGCATCATACATTGCAATAGAAGTATGAAAAAGATTTCTTGCATGTACTGTAGGTCGTGCTAAATCATTTCGAATGGCAAATAATGTGGCTTCATTCCATTCTCTAGCGACTGAATGTTGTGCTTGGATGGATTGAGGAAAATTGAAGAGTAAAAATAGGACACCTATTTTTAAAATATTTTTCATTGATAAAATAAAGTTAGAAGTAAAATTAGGGATCATATTTAATTTTTTTATTTGGAAAATAAAACTTGATGATTAATTTTTTTAATGAAAAGGTGGGAGCAGTAATGTCCGAAAGGAGACTTTCAAAGATAAGATATTATCATTGAAAATAGATGAAACTTTGAATTTTTGTCAAATTAGAATGTAAATTTTTTATACAACTAATTAAGTGTATAAACATATAATAAATAAAAATATTCACTACATTTGTGACGCCATTAAAGTTAAAATAATGACTTAAGACAATATCCTTAACTTTAAAGGTAGCCCCCGATGACGAGGCCTAAACAATTAAACACTTTTTATTTTCTCGTCATTTCTACCGAATACCCTGTGACTTTCATTAGTCATGGGGTTTTCTTGTTTTTACAACCTTCCTAAAAATAATTTTATTTCATAAATCATTCGATGATTTCTTAGTCGAAAAAAGACTAGTATTTGCCGAGCAAAATGGAAACAAAAAATGAATTCCTGCAATTTTATTCTAATTATTTCATCAAAACTACTGGCTTATGTTTGACTACAAAATTATTAGAATCCCCATCAGCATGTGGACTGCCAAACCGAAAGAAGATTATTTAGATGTGATCAAAGAGTATGCTGCTGAAGGGTGGAGATTTATCCAAGTATTTACTCCTCCAGGCGCTGGAACTGGAATGAGTTATTATATCGAAGTTATTTTTGAAAAACCAAAAGAAGAGATTTAGTAAATTTTTGTCATAACAATTTTGGACAGCCTATTCAGATTTTGAGTAGGCTATTTTTTTACGAATTACGGGGACTATTTGTGAATCCCTGTGGTTCGTTAATTATCAATGATCAATTTTTTTGAGGCAAATTGATCATTCGATTCAAAATAAATGAAATAGATTCCATTGCTAATATTTGAAATATCAAAGGTTCGTAAGTCTTTTACAAAAACTTGATTAGAATAAATTTCACGACCTGCAGTATCAAAAATCGCCATCCGAACTGGCAAATCATTATCTAAATCCAAATCAATATGTACACAATCAGAAGCTGGATTTGGAAAAAGTAAAATATCATCTGGAGTCAGTGTAATGTCTTTTATATTGCCAAAATCACAAGCTCCTGAGGATTTTAAACTTACTCTATATTCAGAATCTAGGGCAGCAAGCATTCTTTCCTTTTGACCTTTTGTAAACATTGCCATACAATCATCATTAGTATAGTCCATATAATTCATAAACATGTCTTCTGATCCGCAAGAAGATATTGGATGAGTCGGGCATTGGTCTTTATAATTGGTGTCCTGCATTGGTGTATCATCAACAAGATCTCCTGTGTCGCAACCACTTTTTCCCCAGATATGATGAAGATTAAAAAAATGTCCCATTTCATGCGTTAAAGTTCTCCCATGAAAATATCCTTTGGAAGAAGAACAAAAGAAACCAAAAGCGGAAGGATCAATAAAAATTCCATCTTCTGTTGAAATTTCTTCTCCAGGAAATGTTCCTATTCCAATTACTCCACCTAATTGTCCAACCCAAATATTGATGTAATCTTCTGAATCCCAAGAATTACTTCCTCCAATATCGTTATAGCAAATCCTTCTACGATTGGTTGAATAGGTTGTACCTACATTAGTGAAGTCTGTTTGAGTTCTTACTATTCCATTGGTTTCCTTCCCGTTTGGATCTACTGATGCCAAACAAAATTCAATTTCAACATCAGCTGCAAGTGGTTGGAAAGTAGTTGGAATGATTGCCCTATTTTCGTTTAACTTTCTGAAGTCAGCAGTAAGGCCATCAATCTGTGCTTCAACTTCAAGGTCAGTAAAGTTTTCAGATTCATCCATCCAAACAATATGAACCACAACTGGAATCGTAATGATCTCTCGAAGGGAAACTTTAGTTTGATTTTCTGAAATCCATTGTTGGGTGAATAATTCTAATTCCTGCATACGATGCAAGGTAGCTTCATCCATATTTTTTTCAGAAAAATCAGGTTGTCGAGCACCGCAATATTCATCCTGAGCCATTGCGAAAATAGGCAAGAGCAGAAATAAAATAGTAGAGGGTAAATTTTTTATTTTCATATATTAAAACAAACGAATAAACATAGTAATGTGTTCCAAGTTACAAGTGTAAATTTTATTTTTTTGTCCGTAAAATTCCTTTTGGAAAAAACTAGGGAAAGTTAGTAGAATGGATCTTTGCTATAACAAACGTAAAGATGAGAAAATAACTTTTTATAAATCACTTTTATTGCAATAAATATAAAAGTGTTGCCCTATTTCTTGAGTTTATTCATAGATAAGATCATGTTGAAAAATGATATTGGAATAATTTGCAAATCAATTCAATTTTAGGAAAAAATATTTTTCAACTAAAATGAATTGAGTCTGTTTATGAAAAATGAAAGTTTATAAAAAAGAATGGAATCAATTTATTCCAAAACCATTGGACGAAGTTTGGGAGTTTTTTTCTCGACCTGAAAATTTAAATGAAGTGACACCCAAGGATATGAATTTTGAAATTCTGAGTGATATTGCGAATAAACCGATGTACGAAGGAATGATTATCAATTATAAAGTCACTCCTTTACTAGGCATCAAAATGCGGTGGACTACAGAAATTCAAAGAATCAAAGAGGGAAAATATTTTGTTGATGAACAAAGATTTGGCCCATATGCGATGTGGCATCACGAACATCATTTTGAAGAAAAAGATGGAGGTGTTTACATGACCGATTCATTGCATTATGCAATTGGATTCGGGCCTATTGGAAATCTTGCTAATTGGTTAATTGTGGATAATAAAATTGATGAAATTTTTGCCTACAGATTTGAAGCGGTGGAAAGACTTTTTGGCAAGTAGAGACAAGGCATGCCTTCTCTCTACCTAAAAAACTAATTCACTATAAATTCTCCTTTCTACTCGCCACATAATTTTTCCACCGAGTAATTGCGTTTTGAAAATCCTCAGGAACCTCCTTTTCAAAAAACATTTTCTCTCCAGTCGTAGGATGGATAAACCCTAAACTTTTTGCGTGTAATGCATGTCTAGGCATCACCGCAAAAGTATTGTTGACAAAGGCTTTAAATTTTGTAAAAACAGTTCCTTTGACAATTCTATCACCACCATATTTTTTATCATTAAATAAAGGATGGCCAAGATGTTTCATATGAACTCTAATCTGATGCGTTCTTCCAGTCTCTAACTGACATTGAATTTTTGTTACATAATAATACCGCTCAAGAACTTCGTAATGTGTGATGGCATGTTTTCCTTCACTTCCATCAACAAACACAGTTCGCATCATTCGGTGCTGAGGATGTCTACCAATATGTCCTTCGATTGTACCCTTTTCTTCTTCCATATCTCCCCACACCAATGCTACATATTTTCGTTCGATGGTATGGTTATAAAATTGTTTTCCCAGATGAGTCATTGCCTCTTCCGTTTTTGCAATCACCAAAAGTCCAGAAGTATCTTTATCTATTCGATGAACTAATCCAGGTCGTTCATTGGTGTTTCCTTCCTTGATTGGAAGTTCTTTTTTTCCTTTCATGTAGAATGCCAAAGCATTGACTAAAGTCCCTGTCCAATTCCCAATTCCAGGATGTACTACCATCCCTGCAGGTTTGTTGACGACCATCAAGTCATCATCTTCATAAATAATATCAAGTGGAATATCTTCGGGAACGACATTTTCAGAATGACCTCTAGCTTTGTAGAAAAATACGGTAACTAAATCGTAGGGTTTGACTTTCTCATTTGGCTTACAATCGCTATGATTAATTTTAACCATACCAGCTTTGACTGCTTCTTGAATTTTGGTTCGAGACATTCCTTCCATTTTTAACATCAAGAATTTATCAACTCGCATAGGGATTTGATTTCCATCAATCAAAAATTCATGATGTTCAAAATGGCGATCATCGCCTTCCGTTTTTTTTCCTTCTTCCATTCTTTAAATCGAGTTTTCTAATAAGCAATTTTAAATAATTCTAAATCAATACTTGTCTCAAAGGACTAAACTTTATTTATTTGAAAGAGTGAGTTTTTACAAATTTAATATTCTTCTTCATCATAGCTATCATTCTCCTCATAATATTCTTCATCATTTTGATTTCCAAATCCAATCAAAAACTTTATTCCTATTTGAGGAACGAATAAATCAGTTGCTGAATTTTTGATTTCAAAAACATCAATTGGTTCAAGGTAAACTGAGTCGTCCTCTTTTCTCACATAATATTCACCAGAATTTCCTTTCAAATAAGAGCATCGAACATCAAGAAACAAATAATTTTTCGAAATAGGAATTTCAAAACCAATTGCCCCTCCCAAACTCAGCGCGAAATCACTATTTTCAAATTGACTATTTATTTGATCATTTGCACCATCCGTTTTATCTGTCAAAATAGTTCTTGTGAATAAACTTTTCACCCCAATCATTCCTTCCACATATGGATGGAGGAAAAAATCAATTTCTGGATAATAACGAACTTGAACGTGACTTAAAACGATACTGTTTTTAGTCTTCGTTTCATATTCCTCAAAGTCAAACGTGACCTCGGTAACTGCTTGAAAATCATAATTTTGAAAACTAAAATCTATTCCTGCATAAACTGGTACATCTTTTTTTAATTTCCACATCACATTTCCACCAAATCCCCAGCCAGTATAGTCAATGTTTTCGCCAAATTTCCCTAGTGGAATTCCCAATTGAAAATTTGTCCCAAGGAAAATACTTTTCTTAAAATTGTATTCTTCTTCAATGACTTCATCTTCATAGTTCTCATCTTCCACTTGATCGACTTGTCCCATTGAAAAATTGAAAATCAATAAAGCTGGAAATAAAAGGATATTTTTTATACTCATACTGAGAGACAAGTTTTTATAATTAATATTTTATACTTTCGGATATTGAAACTTTGAACTACAAAAGGCATATAAGATTCCAACATAAATGTAATCTTATGTGATTATTCTAGGGTTTACCTTTACCTTTTATGGTTTAAAAAATCGCACAAATTTACAATCATTTAATTTAAGAAAAAATGAAAAAAGATTTACAATTTGGTTCCCTATGTGTTCACGATTTTACAAAAAAATTAAATAATCACCCTCATCAACTGCCAATTTATGCAACATCTTCTTTTGCTTTCGAGAATTTAGAACAAGGCATTGATATTTTTTCTGGAAAAAAAGAAGGGCATTTGTATTCGCGTTATGGAAATCCAACTATCGAAACTGTTGCAGATAAAATTGCGAATTTAGAAACTTTTGGCTTGGACATGGAAGCGAAGTGTTTTTTATTTAGTTCGGGGATGGCTGCCATATCATCTTTGCTGATGGCAAGTGTAAAATCAGGAGATCAAATTCTTACCCAAAATAATCTTTACGGCGGAACCACTTATTTTTTTCAACAGATATTAGAACCGCTTGGAGTGGAAACTATCTTCGCAGATTTCTCTAACTTGGAAAATGTAGAAGTATTGTTAGAGGAAAATAAAAATATAAAAATGATTTATCTCGAATCACCTGCTAACCCAACTTTGGCATGCATTGATTTAGAAAAAATATCAGAACTCGCAAAGCAATTCAATGTAAAAACTGCAATTGACAATACTTTCTTAACTCCTTATTTACAACAACCATTTAAGTTTGGAATTGACTTCGTGATTCACTCCACCACTAAGTTTTTGAATGGACATGGTAATTCAATTTCAGGTGCGGTGATTGGAAAAGATATTGACTTTATGCTGGAAAAAGTATGGAAGGTCATGAAATTGGTCGGCACTAATTCCAATGCCTTCGATGCTTGGATGCTCAACAATGGACTTAAAACTTTAGAATTAAGAATGGATCGCCATTGTCAAAACGCGGATGCTCTAGCTCATTTTTTACAAGAAAATAAAAAAGTAGTTCATGTCAATCATCCATCGTTAGAAACTCATCCAGACTTTGAATTAGCGAAAAAACAAATGCGTGGTTCAGGAGGAATGTTAAGTTTTGAACTGGAGGGAGGTTTTACGGCTGCGGTGAAGTTTATGGAACGATTACAATTTTGCACCCTAGCTCCAACGCTTGGCGATGTGGATACTTTGATTGTGCATCCTGCCTCGATGTCGCATATGGATATTCCAAAAGTAGAACGAGAAGCAGTTGGAATTACAGATGGCTTGATTCGAGTGTCGGTCGGAATTGAAAATGTAAAAGATATTTTAAGGGATGTTGGAAATTCAATTCAATAAGTAGTGGGCAATGATTAAACAGGTAAATCTTAGCTCTAAAATTTGCCTGTTTAATCATTGCTGACTACTTAATTTCGAGTTGCAGAATTTTTTTCATTTTTAGGAA
>CAJQQY010000156.1 GCA_905480595.1 uncultured Saprospiraceae bacterium
GAGTTATTAAATATTCCAAATGTTCCTCATCCTTCTGTTCCTGCTGGAAAATTAGAAACGGATAATGAAGTATACAAAGCTTGGGGAGCTGATTTACCTGAAATGGGAGATGATGCCTTACCGCATTGGGAATTGGCGAAAAAGCATAATTTATTTGATTTGGAATTAGGAGTGAAAATCACAGGTGCTGGTTTTCCGCTTTATAGAGGTAAAGGAGCAAAATTACAACGTGCATTGATTAATTTCTTTTTGGATGAAGCAGATGCAGCTGGTTACGAAGAAATTATTCCACCTCATCTGGTAAATGAAGCAAGTGCTAGAGGTACAGGACAATTGCCTGATAAAGAAGGTCAAATGTATCATGCAACGAAAGATGACCTTTATTTGATTCCGACAGCAGAAGTGCCGATTACAAATATGTATCGGGATATGATTCTTGCTGAAAAAGATTTTCCAATAAAATTGACAGGTTATACGCCATGTTTTAGAAGAGAAGCAGGTTCGTATGGAGCACATGTGAGAGGATTGAATAGAGTTCATCAGTTTGATAAAGTGGAGATAGTAAGAATTGAGCATCCTGATAAGTCTTATGAAGCCTTGGAAGGAATGCTAAAACATGTAGAAGGCATTTTGGAAAAATTAGAATTGCCTTATCGAATTCTTCGATTGTGTGGAGGTGATTTAGGGTTTACTTCTGCTTTGACCTTTGACTTTGAAGTATATTCTGCTGCACAAAAAAGATGGTTGGAAGTGAGTTCTGTTTCTAATTTTGAGACATTTCAAACTAATCGATTGAAATTAAGATTCAAAGACGAAAATGGAAAATCTCACTTAGCGCACTCTTTAAACGGTAGTGCTTTGGCATTAGCTAGAATCGTAGCGGCTTTATTGGAGAATAATCAAACTGCGGATGGAATTAAAATACCAAAGGCATTACAAGGTTATACAAGATTTGAAATGATCTGATTAAAAGATCAATTTTACGATATATGATCCCGGATTTTCGATAGGAAGATTCGGGATTTTTTTATATTTCATCTTCAGCCCTTCTTCTAAAAATGAGGGTGGGGTATCCAATATATTTCATTTTTTCCAAAAAAATAATTAACTCGCAAGTGACCTCATTCCAAAAACAAGTCAAATAACTTGGAAAATATTTTTTTCATAAAAAAATAAAGAAGTGGACACTAATTATATGATTTATATGGCAATCGTCGGTGCAGGATCATTGATCGGCGGATATGTCTCGAATACCCTGAAGAGTAAATTTGCGAAATACCAACAAGTTGGAATCAGAAGTGGTTTGACAGGGAAAGAGGTAGCTGAGGATATGCTTAAATATTATAATATTCACGATGTGAGAATTGTACAAGGACAAGGAATGTTGACGGATCATTATAATCCAAAAACTAAAACAGTTTCCTTAAGTCCTGCAGTTTATAATGGTAGAAATGTTTCAGCAGCGGCAGTTGCTTCTCATGAATGTGGACATGCGGTGCAACATGATATTGATTATCCAATGTTACAGGTTCGGTCACAACTAGTCCCATTTGTGAATATGGCTTCAAAAGCACTATCTATGTTGATGGTGGTGGCATTTATGATGTTAGATCAATTTCCGCAATTAATGTTGTTGACGATTATTGCATTTGCAACTACCTCACTTTTTAGTTTGGTTACATTACCTGTAGAATTTGATGCAAGTCGAAGAGCATTGAATTGGTTAGACGAAACTGGAGTGGCGCAAGGAGCAGAATATGAAGGTTCAAAAGATGCATTAAAATGGGCAGCGATGACCTATGTTGCGGCGGCTTTATCATCCGTATTGATGTTGTTATATTTGATTTATCAATATGCTGGTCGCCGAAGTAGATAACTTTTTTCTATTGTTATAAATTGAAAACGGCTAATCCTTTTAACTTTGGATTAGCCGTTTTTTTATTGGAAAATCAACTTTTCTTCCTGATAATGCACATTTTAAATATTAAAAATTAAATAAATGTATATTTTTTCATATTTTAGCTTCATAGTTTTGTAAGTATTAAGACTAGCCTTTAGAATTGCCATATTAGGGTACCGTAAAAATGTCGATACCTCGGATATTACCATTTTCAAAAATGATGAAATAAATTTATATATGATAATTCTATTGAGTTAGGATATTACTTTACAGTTACTGATACTATTTATTTTTAAATTACCTATGAACACATCTAAAAAAAGATACATATTCACAGACTTCGACAATATTCAGAAAGTCAAGTTTAAGAAATTGGAGCGCGTTTGCGATAAGATTTTTATTTTAATCAACACTTCCGATAAATTCATCCCTTTTTCTTTAGTTAGAAATTTACAAAAATTAGGAAAAGCGGTAAAATGGATTCCCGTAGAAAACAATAAAAACCTCACACTCAATTATCATATCTGTTATTTGATGGGGAAAATGCATTCCAAAATTAACCTTTCAACTGAGTTTGCAATACTTTCCGACGAAGACTCTTTTGACTCCATCATCAAATATATAAACAAGAATAAACGAAAATGTAGACGAGTGAAAACTGGTGGTTCTAAGAGAAAAGTGCGACGAAAAATTGTTACTTCAAACCTATCTCAACGTCCAATCTATGAAGGCGAACGTGCTAACAAAGATGAAAAAAAGGAATGGGTACCACTTGAAGAACAACAGGATTCATTGGTGGCTTATCGCGAAACTAAAGATCGCTTAAAATTGGTCGCTACTCGTCCATATAATTTGACCTCACTTCGAGATTACATTCATATTAATAATCAGGAATTAGTGGAACGTGGAAAATTAAGTGTAGAAGAGATTATTGATATGATGGAGCTTAATAATGAGATTGAAGTGAAAGGCAGCCTAGTAGCATATCATTTTTAAGCGTAAATTCTTCTTCTATTTTTTTCAACTCACTAAAATAAATCAATTTTCTAAATAGAAAATTTGATGTTTTATATAACTTATTGATAACCAATATTTTATCAATCATTCTTTTTTCAAGAGGTCAATTTTTTTTTCTAAAAAAAATAAGGACAGACATATTCTTGTTTTTTCTAAGAAAAAACATTTTATTTGACCGCATTAAATTTTTCAAAAATAATATATTATGTCAGACTCAATAGAAATGGGCTTAGAAATGGCAAAGGAAAATATGGATCACGCCATTGAACACTTAGCCTCAGAATTATCAAAAATTAGAACAGGTAAAGCTTCACCAGCAATGTTGAAAGGACTTATGGTGGACTATTATGGAGCACCTACGCCTTTGACTCAAGTTGCAAATGTCGGAGCTAGTGATGGAAAAACATTAACGATTCAGCCTTGGGAAAAATCCATTATGGGCGGAATTGAAAAAGCAATTTTTGAAGCTAACTTAGGATTGACTCCTCAAAATAATGGTGAAATGATTATCATTAATATACCACCTTTGACAGAGGAAAGAAGAAAAGAGTTTGTGAAACACGCAAAAGCTTTGGGAGAAGAGGCAAAGGTGAGTGTTCGAAATGCACGACACAAAATTTTAGAAATTATCAAAACAGAGGTGAAAGATGGTTATCCTGAAGATGCAGGTAAACGTGTAGAAGATAATGTTCAAAAAACGGTCAATGGTTATGGTGATAAGATTAATGCACTTGTAGCCGCCAAAGAAAAAGATATTATGACAGTATAATTTAGTCGATCAGGTAATTAGTTTATTTGGATGGAAATAGCAATTCATTAAACTGGTTACCTGATTATCCTAAAAACTATAGACTTCCACTCCATTCTTTTTTCTCACAAATAATTTACTCTTCTGAATAGCGATTTGATTTTCGATGGAAACTCCACCGGGAAGGTCGATTATTTTGGTAGAAAGTGATTTTAAATTAAATGCTTTCAATTGTTCTTTTTCTTTGTAAATCAATTGGTTATCAATTATTTGGAAATAAGTCAATTTTTTTATGTCAATAGTTTTTTGATATTGAGCGTAGATATCAAAAACTAGAATTCCCAAATTTGGGTCATTGACATATAACCAGTTTTCTTTTTCTAAGATAAAATTTGGCTGCAATGGACTTTCAAACTCATTGCTTAAATTGATAATACTTTCTCTAAGTACTTCCCCGTTGCGATTTATTTTTTTTATTTTATAAAAAACCAAATCGTAGAGCCAGACATTATTGTCATTTGACATTCCAACTGTTTCCACATCAGTCAAGTTTAAATCAAATAAACTAAACTCACCTGTTTTATTTAATGTCCGATCTAAAGTATAAACCGTCATGAAATCGGGATAATATAACAAAACGCTAAATGGATTGGTGATGTCGATATGCGTTAAATCACCTAAAGTATTATTGGAAAACCGAAATAGTTCTTTGCCTTCGGGACTATATTTGATGACTTCATTGTCTATAGTTATGACATACAGTTGTTGTAATTTGTCAGTAGCAATCCATTTAGATTTGATATCGATAGATTTAATTAATTCGTAAGCAGAGGAGTCAGTTGTTGGAGGGGGAGAAGTCTTTGCGGAGCAGGAAGGGAAAGTTAAAATTGCGAGTATCATTAAAAGTGAATAATGAATACTGAAAAAGGAATTTTCAGTTTTAAGGTGTTCCCAAAAACTATAAGACCCAATTATTGGATATTGGAAATTCCTTGTTCTATATTCGATATTCATTTTATTTATTTATCATTATAAAAAACTTCTCCTTCATCATTTTCGAAGAATTGAATCTTCATCTCATTCCCATCAAAAACTCCGTAAGAACATGCATGCATCCATTCCCCGATGTTAATATAACGACTCGTCCCATTTTTTAGCATGTAATTGATTGGTAAATGTCGATGTCCAAAAATGAAATAATCAACATTTAATTCTTTGATTTTTTCATTGCAAAATTGAACTAACCATTCTTTCTCTTCCCCTAGGAATTTCAACTCAGCAGGACTAACTGCTCGACTTTTTTGCGACCAAAAATTAGCTAATCCAACTCCTAAGTTAGGATGAATCATTCCGAAAAGAAATTGACAAATTTTATTAGCGAAAACTTTTTTAATAAATTTATAACCATAATCTCCTGGACCTAAACCATCACCATGACCAATAAAAAACTTTTTCCCATTCCATTCTTTGACGATTGGTTCTCGAAGAATCGGAATATCAAGTTCTGTTTCGAAATACC
>CAJQQY010000157.1 GCA_905480595.1 uncultured Saprospiraceae bacterium
TGATCGGAAGCATCTCGATAAGTCGCCCATTGCAACGTAACATCTTGACTTGGGCCATCCTCAAAGAGTAGAAACTCATTTTTCTCACAATAGAACTCTCCCATTCCTCCTGGGAAAAATGGGTCTCCAGTTAATTCAGTCATGACTTCTGCTGCAGCTCGACTAAAAGTAGAATGCCCTGAAACATAACCTGCAAATGGAGGCGTTACAAAAGAACTTTTTTGAAATGGAACCCAATCATCTGGGCATATAAAACCTATTCCTGCTGTCTCAAAAAATGGATTATCAATTTCTGAATGTCCCCTCCATGATTTTAGTGAAATATATTTATCAGTATTGTTATTATAGTTATGACAGTGGAAATTAGATGAGTCTACAATATATTCAGGAATTAAAGGTAGGCCTGCTACATGATAATCTGCATGGCTAGGATAACTTCCTTGTCCGAATGATGCCATTCCTCTGATCGCAGAAATTGGACGAATGTAATCATACCAACCTTTTATCCCCCAAGCAGCAATAGCAGCGTCATGCATAGCTCCACCTAACATAAAATAAGCTTTTACATCCCATTCTAAAGCATCCAAATCTTCTCCTTCTCCTCTATATTTTTTTTCGAAACCTGGATGATCGTTAACATAATTTAAAATGGTAAACCAATGTCCGGGAGGTGTTTCTGAGTCTGGGCCATCCGCCCAAAATTCTGCCAAAACTCTAGCATAATCGCCCCGAGGAACAATTTGAGGTTGATAAGGTTGTCCGGTTGCAGGATTCTCAAGGTGTCCTGTACTTGGATCTCCACCATCAATTAAATTATAAAAATCTTTATACTCAGTTATATTCGTTGGATAATCCGAAATATTTCCAATAGATGCAGGAGAAATATCCCACATTACACTATCTGTAGGAGTAAGATGTGAAGACCAAACTGAGACTAAAGAGTGTCCCCACTTATACTCTTTTGACATTTCATCTAGTGTATCCATATTCAAATATGGCGGTGGCCCTGGATCATGATATACCCAATAATCAAAATTATCTCGATTGTAAATAGTTACATCTTCAGCTTTAAGAGAAAAGGGAAATACTTGCCCCCACTCTGGACTTAAAAACTCAGGAGTTACCTCTTCTGAAGAAAAACCACCTTGTCCAACAAAACCTGTACTTTCCAAAAAGGATAAGGGTTGCCAACGATTTAAGTCTTCAATTTCTTCATAAAAAATCCTAAAGGGAGGAAGTGCAGGATTGACAGGCTCATAAAATCGATTCGCATAATCATCTATTTCATTCGATCCATCTTGCATTCCATATTTAATTAACTGATCTGCTATGTAATTCCCCATAGCAGCAGGAGAACAAGAATAATCGGTAGAAGTATAGTTGATATTATACCCCAAAGAATCCATAAAACTATCAATATTTTCATAGATCAAATCCACCTCTGGAGCATTCTGAAATCGATGCTTAATTAATCGATACACAGCATAACTCATGGCTAGAGCCTGTGCCTCTTCAACCTCATAACATGTTTCGATATTTCTTACTGGACAGGTAAATCCATTGACCGTTTTTCCCAAAAAATAAGTTTCCGCTTTTCCCCCATAAAAAGCCCAAGCGTCATACATCGCAACCGAAGTATGAAAAAGATTTCGAGCATGAACTGTAGGTCTTGCAAAATCTGATCGGATAGCATCTAGAACTTTTTCATTCCATTGGCGAGCAAGTGAATGTTGGCTATTCATTTTTGTAAAAAAACATAACCACAAAAACAGAAGTAAGTATATCTTTTTCATATCAATATATATTTATAATATTCTAACGATATTTCCAACACCAAAATGATTTCGTTAGAGACTCTAATATCGGTAGAAATAATAAACTTTAAGTACGAAATTTTCTCAAAATGAAGAGAGATATTGATATTCCTCAAAAATTAGAAGAAGCAAAACCACCCAAAGTATCAACCAAAAAAAATCTTTTGCTCTATCGGTAAGCAACATATATAAACTTATAAATATCGGGCAAAATAAAGCAGGAAGTAAAACATCTTCAAGATTTAAAGGTAAATCCCAATAAAATATTTTAAAGGCTGAGCCTATAATTAATAACGAATAAAATAGAAAAATGGCAGATACAATACCTCCTGCTATCCCCAAAACTAACCTCATTAAATGATCAACATACGTTTTCTTTTCTTCAGAAATATTTGGTTTATACCATTTTTTAAAATAATAAAAACTAACGAATAAAAGAGTAATAAAAGTAAAGAGTGAAATCCAATGTGCTCGAATTACTTTCTTTTTTGTAGCTAAGTTTTTATTCAAAATATCACCATCACTTAAAAATTCTTTGGTCTGGGTAAGTTCTCCATTTACATATATTTCTTCCTTAATTTTCACTCCTAGTGAATCAAAAAATTCCCATGCCCCTTTTTCAATTCCCGCTTCATACATTCCATTAACCTTTATTATTTCTGAATCCCAAAACTGAGTGTACTTTCCATCCAGCAAGGAATTTTTAAAACTCAATAATTCATCAGCTCCAAATTGATTAGTTCTAATTTGAAAAGTGGAATCAATAATCATTTTTGAAACAGGGAAAAATTTAAACTTAGGTGTTTTCCAGCCATTTTGGTTTTCGGCAAATGGAAAATCAGGATATTCAGCAAGCTTTTCTAATTTCTCATTTAAAATATCTTTCAGGTAATATTGCTTTCGTTTCTTTATTTTATCTAAAAAACGAACCTTGCCTGCATTGCTTTTCATATTCACATATTCCTCATAATATTCCTCCCCTATTTTTTTCACTAATAAAATACTGTCGCCTATTATTCCAATTCGATATTGTTGACTTCTATAATAATTCTCATTAAATAAGAATAATCTGTCTTTGTATTTATATCTCATCATATCAGTAGAATCTTTTTCAAAATCCCCCATATGCATTTCCTTTTCAAAAACAGCTGATGAATCAATCTCACACTTAATCACATATATTTGAGGGTTAGGATATTCATATAATTTAGGCTCGATTGCCGAGGTTGAACAAAAAACAAAAAATGAAACAAGGGTCGTCAAAACTGGTGACACTCGAAATCTTGCAACTCGATTACTTGTACAAAAAGTTATCGCCAAAGGCAAAACCATCAATGCCATCAAATCGGAATAATCCACCACTCGATCAATCGAATAAAACATCACTCCATTCCAAAATTCAATCAACGACTGCGACAAAGGAGACTTCCACCAAGTGAATAAAATTGCCGTTGATCCCACTATCATATTTTTTCTTTTTGGAAAAAAGGCCATCCAAAAAACTGCAAAAACAAATAGACCTGCAAAGTCAGACAACTTCCCTGTCAACCAACATGGAAAACTATATTTTAAAATAAAATCATTAAGCAACACCAAAACTAAGGCATAAATAAATGCTTTTGATTGGAGTAATTGTAATTGCATTTTGAATTGTTTTACCTTTAAGAAATGCGAACTAAATAACTTACGATTCTTGAGTGGATATTTTGCCCTCATTTTTCACTTTATTCCCCTGAAAATATCAACATTTATGCACGAAATAAAGCCAAAACTGAGAACAAAATCTCTCTCTCAAAAACCGCAACTTATTTAATTCACATTCCTAAGATGATAATCTGTGGAAGTATGACGTATCGTTTTTTATAAAAAGAGGCATTTCAGAACTTAATCCAAAATGCCTCTTTTAACTGTAACAGTTTATTCTTTAAAACTATTTTTGCTTCTCGTATTTTGTTTTAAACTTCTCGTACAAATCTTTTTGCTTCGTACTCAAACTAACTTCTCTTCCCTGAATAAAAGCAGTTTCCACATGATTCGTACGCATGTCCAATGCATCTCCTGAGCTGATGAAAAGTGTTGCATCTTTTCCAACTTCAAGCGAGCCAGCAGTTTTGTCAATGCCTAAAATTTTAGCTGTATTTAAGGTTAATCCTGAAATAGCATCTTCTTTGCCTAATCCAAATCCAACTGCATGACCTGCTTGAAAAGGAAGGTTTCGAGACTGTGCTACTTCATTCATTTGGAAGCACCAAAGTACTCCTGCATCTTGTAACATTCGAGGTGTTTTAAATGGTTGATCAATGTCTGAGTCTTCATGATCTGGCAAGTCATGTACTTTTGATAACATGACTGACACATTGTGTTTTTTCAAAAA
>CAJQQY010000158.1 GCA_905480595.1 uncultured Saprospiraceae bacterium
GAAAAAGAACTATTTTTGCAAAAAAATAAGTAATGGCAGAACAAAATTTCATAGACTTTGTAAGAATTTGTTGTCGAACGGGAAAAGGTGGGCAAGGCTCTGCGCATTTCCGAAGAGATAAAATTACCGCAATGGGTGGCCCCGATGGTGGAGACGGAGGTCGTGGTGGTCACATCATTTTGAGAGGAAATCGGAATTTGTGGACATTGCTTCCTGTCCGATATCGAAAACATGTGATCGCTAAAGATGGTGGCAATGGTGGTGAAAATCATCGAAGTGGCGCAGAAGGAGAAGACATATATATTGATGTGCCATTGGGAACGATCGCCAAAGATGTAGAATCTGGCGAAATTCATTTTGAAATTACAGAACATGGCGAGGAACGAATTTTAGCAAAAGGAGGACGTGGAGGTTTAGGAAATTCACATTTTAAATCTTCAACGAATCAAGCTCCTCGATATGCTCAACCGGGTGAAGAAGGTGTGGAAGAATGGAAAATTTTAGAGTTAAAAGTTTTAGCTGATGTTGGTTTGGTTGGTTTTCCGAATGCTGGGAAATCTACTTTGCTCTCAGTTGTAACTGCCGCGAAACCTAAAATTGCGAGTTACGCTTTTACCACTTTGACTCCTAATTTAGGAATTGTAAAATATCGTGGACACAAGTCATTTATCATCGCTGATATTCCTGGAATTATTGAAAAAGCGCACGAAGGAAAAGGAATTGGTCATCGTTTTTTGAGACATATTGAGCGGAATGCTATCTTACTTTTCATGGTTCCTGCTGATACGGATAATATCAAGAAGGAGTATGAAATATTGTTGAATGAGCTAAAAATGTTTAATCCTGAATTGTTGGATAAACCTCGAATTTTGGCGATTACGAAAAGTGATTTGATTGATGACGAGTTGAAGGAAATGTTGCAACCTGAATTACCAGAAGGAATTGAAACTGTATTTATTTCATCGGTTGCGCAAATTGGATTGGAGGAGTTGAAGGATAAATTGTGGGAAGCGATGAATGTGAAGGAGGAGAAATAAAATTCTCAAAACATATAATTGATGATTAAAATCATTTTCCAAAAAAATATAAGTTAATTCAAAACTACTTATCTTAAAGAGTCGTTTATAATATAGAACTAAAACGCAAAAAAATGACTCGATTAATTTTTACACTCCTCATCGGTATCCTTGCAATGACTTCTTGCACAAAAGAACCTGTGGATCGTCCACAAGTTTGTGTAAAAGTACAACATCATCAAGCGTTGATGCCGAATACTATGGTTTATTTTAAATATAATGATTCTGTGTTCCCAGGTTATGATTTAGATGAACTAGATATATTCGATGCAAATTTTCAAGTAGGAGCCGATGGGCAAGGTTGTTTTGAAGGTTTACCATTAGGAGTTCATTGGTTGGTGGCACATGGTCGAGATGAAGAATGGGGCGATGACGGACAACGAATTCGAGGAAGTATTCGGATTAATTTGACGGAGACGAAATTTCAGTTAGATACGATAATCTATGTGCAGGAGTATTAATTTTGAATGAAAAATTTTGATTTGAGAAGGAAATAAACACAACAAACAATTCCCCAAGTTAAAAGCCCATCAAAAAGAAAATTGTTGATATCATATCCATGATGTAAATAATCAACATGAAATTGGAAATAGTAAACTTTAGGAAAACCAATTTCAAAGTTTGAACCTTCGACTGTCCAAAAATAAGTTCCAACACTTAACTTTATTCCCAAAATAATTGCTGCAAAAAATGTAATTAGGATATCAAAAAATAAGTTCTTCCTTTTCATATTTCTTTTTTTTCAAAAATAATATTTCCTATTTTTAGAAAATTCTTATTTGAATATTCGAATACATTCATCTATAATTTGAAAAAATAACTATGAAAAATATAATCGCATTCCTCTTCCTTTCCATTTGGTTTCAAAATCTTACTTTTTGTCAAACTCAAGAGGAACTTGATTTAGAATTAGAAGAAGACTTGAAAGAAAATAAAATCAAAGAAACAGAAGAAGAAAAAATTTTCAAAGTAGTTGAAGATATACCTCGCTTCCCAGGATGTGAAGGTCAAGGTTTATCAAAAAAAGAGTTGTACAAATGTGCTGAACAAGAAATGCTCAAATTTATTTACAGCAACATAAAATATCCTCAAAAAGCAAGGGATGAAAAAACTGAAGGCAGAGTGATTCTTAGATTTTTGATTGAAAGGAATTTCAGAATTGGTAAAGTAGAAATTTTAAAAGACATTGGAAACGGATGTGGAGAAGAAGCTAAGAGAGTTATTCTATTAATGAACGAAATGAAACAACCGTGGATTCCTGGTAGGTCAAGAGGTAAACCTGCAAAAGTTTGGTTTACTGTGCCAATTACTTTTAAATTGCAAAGCTCCCCTCAAAAAAAATAAAATCTACTATCTTCGCCCCTCAAATAATCAAATTCAAAAATGACCAATCAAAAAATAGAATCTCTCCTCTCCGAGCTTTTCGAAGAATGGGCAGGCGTACCTCCAAATTTAATTTTACCACTTGCCCCTTCGGCTTCACCACGCATTTATTATCGACTGTCGAATGGTGACAAAATAGCTGTCGGCGCATTCAATGCAGATCGAAAAGAGAACGCAGCTTTCCTTTCTTTTTCCAAACATTTTAAAAATAGAGGATTGCCCGTTCCTCAAATTTATGTCGAGCGATTGGACGAAAATGTTTATTTGCAAGAAGATTTAGGAGCGACAACTTTGTATAGTTACTTGTTGCAAAAAGGAGATTTGTTTCCCGATTATTTGATTCAGATTTATAAAAAAGTAGTTGAAAAATTAGCGCATTTGCAGATTGAAGGAGGTGCAGAAATAGACTATTCTGTTTGCTATCCACGCGAACGTTTTGACAAACAAAGTATGCTTTGGGATTTCAATACCTTCAAATATTATTTTTTGAAATTGGCCAAAATTCCATTTGACGAACAAGCCTTAGAAGAAGACATGCATCGCTTTGCAGATTATCTTTTGCAGACTGATTGTGAAAATTTTATGTTTCGAGATTTCCAAACTAGAAACATCATGATAAAAAATGGCAATCCATATTTCATTGATTATCAAGGCGGTAGAAAAGGTGCGTTGCAATATGACCTCGCTTCCCTACTCTATCAATCAAAAGCAAATATTCCGCAAGACATTCGAGACGAATTGCTAGATCACTATCTCGATACTGCAGAGAAACTCACAACGATCAATCGTGAACAATTCAAACAATACTTTTATGGATACGTTTTGATGCGAAATATTCAAACATTTGGGACGTATGGTTTTCGAGGTTTATACGAGCGAAAAGAGTATTTCATCAAAAGTATTCCCTTCGCGATTCGCAATGTAAAATGGGTTTTGGAAAATGCGAAACCTCCTATTGAAATTCCTGAATTAGAAAAAGCAATGACGGCTGTCGTCAACACAAAAGCATTTGAACCTTTTGATAAAATCAAAGGTTCATCGAGTTTGCTCACCGTTGGTATTCGAAGTTTTTCTTATAAAAAAGGTATTCCAGCAGATGACTCAGGTCATGGGGAAGGGTTTGTTTTTGATTGTCGGTTTATTCATAATCCAGGTCGCTATGAACCTTATAAAAAACTGACCGGTCGAGATGAATCGGTGATTAATTTTTTACAACATCATAGTAATATCGGAGAGTTTTTAAATGAAACATATCGCATCGTGGACAAGGCGGTGGAGAATTATATCGAACGTAGTTTTACTAACTTGAATGTCAACTTTGGTTGCACAGGTGGGCAACATCGATCTGTTTATTCAGCTGATGCGATGGCAAAACATTTGGAAGAGAAATATGGAGTGAAGGTAGTTTTGGAACATGTGGAGCAGGAAAGGAAGAATTGGAAAAATTAAGGGAATA
>CAJQQY010000159.1 GCA_905480595.1 uncultured Saprospiraceae bacterium
TTTGTTTGAAAACAAATAATGCCCAACTCCTGACACCTTGCCAGCAGCGTACTGTAATTTTGATGTAATTAGTCTTGACTGTGCCTCAAATGACTTGTTAATTCTATCCACTTCAATACCCATTTGTAGAGGTAATGTCCATCCTGCAAGATCGTAGGGAGGCTGGGGTGGACCACCTGGATATAAAAATTGATCAGGATAGTTTTGCTTTTCCATCAAATCTACTAGGTAAGGTCTAAATGATTGTGCTCCATAAATTATGATGCTTTCTTTTTCATACGTTTTATCATTAATTGTAAGAGGTTTTGTTGTTTGATGAACCCGAACGCCTCCTTGCATTAAAATATTGGCAAGGTTAATAGCTTCACTTGGATTCCACTGATTTTTTGGAATGATATAGGCAAATGCTTCATCAGAATCATTGATAGCATCTCTACCCATAGCGTAGATGTTGTACAAAAATTCATCTTTTTTGTCGGCAGCTAGGTCTAAAATTCCTACTGAGGCAGTGATCATATAATCTACGGCATCTCTAAAATGAGATTCACCACCCTTCCAAGGATATGGATAAAAAATTTCTGTTCCATCGGAAGGTTTTCTTCCTACATTTTTGGGTTTCTTTTTTGGATCATAATAGCGTGGGGTAGGCGTTGCATGCGCAACTTCTGTAAGAATACCTATTTGATTATGATAATAGGGAGTTGTTCGCATTCCACCATTCCAAAACATACTAAAGGAAGTTCCCGAAATTACACCTGGCATTTTTTTCATGGCAAAGCGTTGTGCCATAGCAGTTCCAACCAAATTAACACTTGTCGTAACACCTGGATGAATATTAGGGTTTACGGGACTTCTAAAAGGGGGTAAAAAGATTCTGGCCCAGGAGGGTGAGGTTTGATGGTGATTGTGTACTATCTGAGGATACCATTCATTAAACAATATATTGGTCGCTGCTTTTGTTTCTGGCATATTATTCATAAACCAATCTCGATTATTATCGTGGCCAACATATTTCTGATACAGAATGGGTGGATTAGTGGTTTCATATGGGGTTCCAATGTTTTTCTTATACCAATCAACCACAATGTCAACACCGTCGGGATTAATAACAGGAACTATCAATGAGATGACATTATCCCTAATTTTTTTCATTTCATCAGAGTCTTCTGATGCAATACGCCACATGAGCTCTGAAGTCATTTGAGCATGTGCCCTTTCTGTGGCATGCATGCCTCCATCAATCCATACAATAGCTTTACCTTCAACTGCTAATGTTCGAGCTTTTTTATCTGAAATGGTTGCGCGTGACAATTGCTCGCTAATGAGACGCCATTTCTCTAAAGATTTCATGTTCTCTTCACTCGAAACAAACAGTAATTTTATGGGGCGATTCATAACAGATTTTCCGATATCAATCATTTGAACACGATCTGTTGAATTAGCAAGCTTTTCGTAATAGCTTAGCATTTGGTCATAATCTGCTAATTTGTAATCTGCTCCTACCTCAAATTCAAAAACGTCCGAGGGTTTGGGAATTTGAGCAATTACAATGCTACTTATAAAAATAAAAATAACTGCAAAACGATGAGAAAAACTAATCATTAGAATGTGTTAAATATTAATAGTTTAAGATATAAAGTTAGAAATTATTTATTATTCTCGAGATTGTTTTAACATCTTAATTGACCACTTTCGAAAATTCACCAATTAAAGTGATATTCTAAAAAGATTACTTTTGAAAGTTTTTTTTAAAAAAACATCAAAACTTTCAATCAATTTATTTTGAAAATTATCATATGATTTTTTAACTAAAATATCGATGAAATGTTTTTTTTATCGTTATATTGCATAAATATACATAATGAATCCCAAAACTAGACTTATGAAAAATTTTATATTTTACTTTTTTTTATGCTTTGTAGCAACTGTATTTGCACAAAAAAAGAATGTCTCACAAAGCATTATCAGTGATGATGTCAGTATCAAAAAATATCATAACAAAAGTGAACTTAATAGGATGGACAAAGGTGAACTCTTAATATTATACATTGAACGTATTGAAAGTCTTGTAAAAACATTGCCTTACATAGCTTTTACCACTAAACCAGGTAAGACCTTGTCTTCTTTTGGAATTCCAAATTCCAAATCTAATATCAAAGCAATGAAAGAGAAAGAACATGCTACGTTCGATTTTATTGAGATAACATCAGGTTTTCAGAAAAAAATGTTGCCTTATGCTGATAAGAATAATTTAATTTCTGGAATTCTATTCTATGAAGAAACTATGAGATTATTGCATGAGTACAATGAACTCATTGAATAAGGATTACCGTTTCACTTATTATATCTATAAGGTTACACAGAAGGATATTAATTTCTTTTTAAGTAGTAAATAGAACCTGAATATAAAGCATTTAACATAAATTTTAAATAATCGATATTAATATTTTTTACATCTTCTAATATGTAAGAAAAAACTGATTTTAAAAAGTAATTCATCGAATAAATTGCTTTTAATGGATATAATTCATAAGTTTGCCTTAGTATATAATATAATTTTTAAATCTGCATTATGAAAAATATCACTCTTAGTTTTTGCTTCACTCTTTGTGCTTTAACGACCATTTTTGGACAGCAAGAAAAAGGGATGGTTGGGATCA
>CAJQQY010000160.1 GCA_905480595.1 uncultured Saprospiraceae bacterium
CGCCTCTCGCTACAAACAAAAGTCAATAACTGTAATGGTTATTGGCTTTTTTCATTTTAGTCCTATTTCTTTTTATTCGAAAAATTCTCCTAAAGGTAAATAAGTAACTCCACTAAACCGTAACAGACTCATTAATAGACAATTATAGATTTTTAGCGAAAGTTTTTTATCTTTAAAATCAATCTAAATTGTTCAATCTTCTTTAGACAATTATTTATTAACAAAAAAACTTACAAACATGGGATTCTTCGATTTTATTAAAGGAATATTTGGTTCTGCTAAGGATGCTGCTGAGGACGTTGCTGAAGGTGCTGCAAATGTGGCAGAAAATGTGGTGGAAAAAGCAAATGATGTGGCAGAAAATGCAAAAGATATAGGTGCTGCGGCTTTAGACAAAGCTGGAGATTTAGCTCAGAGTGTTAAAGAAGCTGCCGGCGATGCATTAGAAAAAGCTGAGGATACCGCTGAAAATGTGGCAGAAAGTGCTAAAAATATGGGTGCAGCAGCAATGGATAAAGCAGGCGACATTGCCGAAGGAGCAAAGGATGTCGCTGGTGATGTAGTAGAAAAAGCAAAAGATGCAGCAGAGGCTGTAGCTGATAAAGCAGG
This sequence comes from uncultured Saprospiraceae bacterium, assembly GCA_905480595.1. Taxonomy (GTDB): domain Bacteria; phylum Bacteroidota; class Bacteroidia; order Chitinophagales; family Saprospiraceae; genus CAJQQY01. The sequence continues at coordinate 610 of CAJQQY010000160.1, forward strand.
TGATATTGCCGAGGGGGCGAAAGACATGGGCGCTGCGGCAATGGATAAGGCAGGTGACCTTGCTGAAGGAGCTAAAGATATCGCTGGGAATGTGGTAGAAAAAGCAAAAGATGCAGCAGAGGCTGTAGCTGATAAAGCAGGTGATATTGCCGAGGGGGCGAAAGACATGGGTACTGCGGCAATGGATAAGGCAGGTGACCTTGCTGAAGGAGCTAAAGATGTCGCTGGAAATGTGATAGAAAAAGCAAAAGATACAGCAGGCGCTGCGGCTGATAAAGCGGGTGACTTAGCTGAGGGAGCTAAAGATGTCGCTGGAAATGTAATTGACAAAGCAGAAGACATAGCTGATGACGCTAAAGATGTAATTGACGATGCTACTGATAATGCATAATCTTTAGTTACAAAAAACATTCAAAAGCCTTGCTGAAGTATCAGTAAGGCTTTTGTTTTTTATAATTTTCATTTTTTCAAAAAAAAATTTATTTCAATTACCACATTTCCATACATTATAAATATTTTTAATGCACAATAAATTACACCTTTTAAATAACTAATACACCCAAAATACCAAATTAAATTTTTCTATCAAGTGTTAGTAGAAATTCCAAAACTTTGCTTTTCTCGAAAACCTAATTTACATTTGATTTATCATGTTAAAAACAACGACATATAATTCTTCATTTCCAGGTGCTTCTCTAGCACTTGCAACTCGTTGTTTCTTCCCTCGTCCGCGCCGCCCTATTGGGCGCAATTTCAACATATAATACCTTTGCGGGTAGAATTTTGTTTCTACCGTTCTTTCCAAATAAGATCATTCTTTTCATTGGAAATGTTTAGAGCAATCTGAATCTGTTTGTCTTGCAACAATACATTTACATTTTTCTCAATTCGCAATCACCAGTTCGGATTTTGTTTTTAGAAAAAACAAATGCCCCTCGGATGGCTAGGTATTCTATTATCTATTCCTAAAAAATAATAAAAAATGGATTTCAAAATACAAGTTGCGACAGACGCACATATAAAATACGCTGAAGAGATTTGCAAAACAATTGAGGACTCAGCTAAGTTGAGAGGGACTGGTATTGCAAAACGAGATGTCAAGTATATCAAAGAAAAAATATTAAAAGGTAATGCCGTAATTGCATTGTTAGAAAATACATTTTCTGGGTTTTGTTATATAGAAACTTGGCAACATGGAAAATATGTTGCCAATTCAGGACTTATCGTTGCACCCGATTTTAGAGGACATGGTTTAGCAAAAAAAATAAAAAGTTTAGTTTTTAATCACGCTAGAAATAAATTTCCTGATGCCAAAGTATTTGGAATCACAACGAGTCTTGCCGTAATGAAAATCAATTCATCCCTCGGATATCATCCCGTAACATTTTCAGAACTAACTCAAGATGATGCTTTTTGGAAAGGTTGTAAAAGCTGTCCTAACTTTGATATCCTTAATCGTAGCGATCGAAAAGTATGTCTTTGCACAGGAATGCTCGCTCCCTCCAAAAATCAAATAGAACACGATTTAACCTATTTAATTTCAGAAAAAAAACAATCATAAAATGAAAAACCAAAAAGTAGTCTTAGCATACAGCGGAGGTTTAGATACTTCCTTTTGCGTCAAATATTTGACCATCGAAAAAAATATGGAAGTCCACGCAGTCCTTGTCAACACAGGTGGTTTTGAAAAAGAGGAAATAAAAACTGTCAAAGAAAAAGCATATTTGCTTGGAGCAAAATCTTTCACATGCATAGATAACACTTCTACCTTTTATGAAAAATGTGTTCGTTACCTCATCTTTGGAAATGTTTTAAAAAATAATACTTACCCACTCTCTGTGAGTGCCGAGAGAATGTTTCAAGCAATCGGAGTAGCCAAACATGCCCAACTTATCGGAGCAAAAACAATTGCTCATGGAAGCACAGGTGCTGGCAACGATCAAGTGAGATTCGATTTGGTTTTTAATGTACTAGGCGATGATATCGAAATCATTACACCGATTCGAGATAATCAACTGAGCAGAGAAGCAGAGATTGAATATTTAAAAAAACATGGAATCGATATCTCTTGGGAAAAAGCAAAATACTCTATCAATCAAGGACTTTGGGGAACAAGTGTCGGTGGTAGCGAAACGCTTACTTCACACCAAGCACTTCCTGAATCTGCTTTTCCAAGTCAACTCCAAAATAGTCTTTCAGAAAATGTAGAACTATTGTTAGAAAAAGGAGAACTCATCGGCATCAATGGAAAAAGATATGCCCATCAGGTACAAGCCATTGAAGCATTGCAACAACTTGCAGCACCTTTTGCCATCGGCAGAGATACACATGTAGGCGATACCATTATTGGAATTAAAGGTCGAGTTGGTTTCGAAGCTGCTGCACCTCTCATCATCATCAAAGCTCATCACTTACTCGAAAAACATACGCTTACCAAGTGGCAACAATATTGGAAGGAGCAATTGGCTAATTGGTACGGCATGCTTCTTCACGAAGGACAATTCCTCGAACCTGTGATGCGAAATATCGAAAACTTCTTGATCGATACTCAGCAAAATGTGAGCGGAAAAATTTTTGTAAAACTACTCCCCTATCGTTTTGAATTACTTGGAATCGAATCTGATTTCGATTTAATGAATGCAAAATTTGGAGCGTATGGAGAAATGAATAAAGGATGGTCTGGAGAAGATGTGAGAGGTTTTACAAAAATATTGGGCAACGCCACCAAGATTCATCGAGCAGTAAATGGAGCAGAAGTTTTAAGTCAATTCTAAAAAAACAATCATGATAAAAATAGGAATCATCGGAGGAGCAGGTTACACCGC
>CAJQQY010000161.1 GCA_905480595.1 uncultured Saprospiraceae bacterium
TAAAAAGATTAAGTATTGCATTTTCTAGATTATTTAATATTGTTTTCAAGCGTTCTTTTGGGTGGAGGATTGGCATTCTATTTCCAAAAAAACAATAAGAAATTATTGCAATTAGTGTTATCATTTAGTGGTGCATTTATCTTAGGAATTTCAGTTTTACATTTGATGCCAGTTGCATTTTCCTACCCAATAAACGCCTCACCGGAAGTTATTTCTAGTCACGGAAATACTGTGGGATTGTTGATTTTATTAGGTTTTTTTGTACAAATATTCTTAGAACAACTTTCCAAAGGTGTTGAACATGGGCATATTCATGCTCCGCATCATGGCAAAACTGGTTTTGCTATTCAGATACTTTTAGGCTTGAGTATTCATGCATTTTTTGAAGGAGTACCTTTGGAAAATCAAAGTATTCACGCTCATGATCATCATGACCATTTGCTGTGGGGAATTGTTTTGCATAAAGCACCTGCCGCTTTTGCATTAGTTTTATTATTCCTTATTTCTGACTTTAAAAAATCATGGATAATTTTGGCATTGTTAATCTTTGCTTCGATGTCTCCTTTGGGTGCTTATATTGGAAAAATTCTGACTGTTGAAGGAGTACTCACGATGGAGCGACAAAACTTTGTAGTTGCTTTTGTAATTGGTTCATTTTTACATATTGCGACGACGATTCTTTTTGAGGTGGAAAGTGCAGAACATCATAGTATTTCGATGAGGAAGTTGATCGCAATTTTGATTGGGATCGGGATGGCGATTTTGACGATACATTAAAGTGAATGGCCAATTTGTAAAACTAAAGCCTCTTTTATCTTCTTGTACTTGTAAGTGGGATATTCAAAAAAAGCAGCACAAAATTAATTGTACTGCCTTACTGAATTAGTATGTTAAACTGGGATTAGAAACCCTTTTTCGTGGAAAATTAAAGTCCCACTATATTACCGTCTCGAATAAATTGCTTTACCCCATCAAGTAATAAATATTCTTCTCCATCATCACTTTTGTAATAAACTTGCACCTCAAAATTTTTGCCTCGTTTAGGTTTACTGTTATTATAATCTATTTCTACCAAATTACCGTCGTAGTAAAAAGGAGCTCCAATCTTTTCTTCTATTTTTTGTTCTGCCATTGGATTTGACTGAATTAATGGTATCTCTTCTTGGAAATCCATGTCAATTATTTTGACTAAAAATTGCTGATCCAATAATACTTTTGAATCATCATGATTCATGAAAAAATTGATAGAAGTATGTTTCCAATTTTTTCCATCTGTAATCAATCGAGTAACTGGGTTCCCAGTCCGATCCATTTTTATTTGGATATCTTGAAATCTGATTCGAGTATTATTTACCACGTCAACGATTTTTCGAAAACGATCTTCGCTTTCCATTTTATCTTGGATAATACTCTCTGTCTCCAATTTAACCGTCATCATATCACTTTGCTCTGATTGAAAATTATCAATCTGTTTTTTGATCACAGCTTTTTCAGCTTCAATTGCTGCTATGGCATTTTGATCTACAGTTTCCTTTCTGGACAAAAGAGCAATATCTTGTTTCTTCGTATTATATTGCGATTGCAAGTAATTTACTTTGCTTTGCAATTCAGCGATAAGGTCATCTTGTTGTTGAACCTTTCTTCTCAAGTCAGCAATAACTTCATTTAACTTAATAATACTGTCTCGAAGAATTTGATTTTCATCTTGCAAATCAGTATTCAATTGAGTAAGAAGAAACTTATCCTCTTTTTCTGATTCAATTGTACTTTCTAAGTTATCGATATTTTTTAATTGCTCAGAAAGGTGGGTTTTAGTTTTATTCAATTTTTTTACTTGAATTGCACTAAAAATACCAAGGCTTACCAGTAGAACCAAACTTATAATAATAGTTAGGGATTTGGTCATTGTTATAGGATTTTTACTAATTAATTTAAAATATATTTATAAAATATTGCTAAAGAGGTTTTTACATTAAACGAAAATCAAATATTATTCCATTTTATTATTTGAACTAATAATTTATTCTTTAATTGGAAAAGAATTTATGGAGAGGTTGATTTCAATGGATTTTCGGTTATTAAAATAAATGGATTGAACTATATTTGCTTTTTTTTTGACTAACCAACTATTTTATAGAAACTAAATATTAAAAAATAATTAATGAATCAACGTCAACAAACTACTTCCAATATCCTAATGGTTCGACCATCCAATTTCGGATTTAATGAAGAAACAGCTGCAAATAATTCTTTTCAAACCAAAGCAAAAAATCATACGCCTGCTGAAATAAAAAAGATGGCAATGGAAGAGTTCGATAATTTCGTAGCAAAAATGAGAAACGTCGGTATCAATGTCATGGTTTTCGAAGATACCGCTACCCCTATCAAACCCGATGCTGTTTTTCCAAATAATTGGGTTTCTTTCCATCAAAATGGAGCGGTAATAACTTACCCTATGTTTTCTGAAATAAGAAGAAAAGAAAGACGTGATGATGTATTGGAAAATTTAACAGAGGATTTTACTATTAACGAAATTTATCGATTAGAAAAATTTGAAGAAAAAAATCGATTCTTGGAAGGAACAGGAAGTATGATTTTGGATCGAGAAAATAAGATTTGTTACGCTTGTACTAGTCCGCGAACAGATGAAGTTATATTAGATATTTTTTGTGAATTTGTAGATTATCAAAAAGTAGTGTTTCAATCGGTTGATGCCAACGGAGAAGATATTTATCATACCAATGTGATGATGGCTTTGGGAGAAGATTTTGTCGTGATTGGGATGAGTACGATCAAAGATGAAGTACAAAAAAAAATGCTGTTAGATTTATTTGAAAAAACTAAAAAAACAGTTATTGATATCTCATTTGAACAAATATTGTCATTTGCTGGAAACATGCTCCAAGTGAGAAATGACAAAGGAGAAACTTACCTCGTGATGTCTCAACAAGCCTTCGAATCATTGACTGAAGAACAAATTAAAGAAATCGAAATGCGAACTAAAATTTTATACAGCCCGATTGAGGCAATAGAAACTTTAGGAGGAGGTAGTGCAAGATGTATGATGGCTGAAGTATTTTTGCCTAAAAAATAATTTCTCTTTCAATAAATCAAACGAAAAAAATGGAGCTATCTCTGACGAGATAGCTCCTATTTTTTTCTAAAGAACTAATGGAGATTAGTTAAAAATATATCTAATTCCAACTCGCGCTCTAAATCTTGAAAGTCTATCGTTAATGCTGAATCTATCTTTTCCTAAGTCCTCTTCTGTGAAAGAGAATAAAGGAGTTGTTCCATCTGTATCATATCCTTCAAAGTTGATCAATCTGTAATCAAATGGGTTATTGTATACAACTCCCCAGTTTTTGTTGATTAAGTTAGCCAAATTGAAAACATCGAAAGACAATTGGATTTTGTGATTTTTGAATCCTAAATCTTGTAAGATTTTCAAATCAATCTGAGAAACAAAAGGAGCTCTTGCACCATTTTTCTCAGCATATCCACCTCTGTTTTTACTTAAGTATTTATCTTCTTCGATAAAATTATCAAGTGCTGCCCATTGTGAATCATCTACCAAATTGATTTCGCTTGCGTCAGCAGGAATCCAAATCAAACTTCTGTTTCTACTTGTACTTCCTGTCTCGTTATTAATATTTCTTGCACTTCCGTTATTGTAAACATAAGAATAAGGATCACCTGATTGTCCTTCATAAAAAAGAGAAATACTAGTATTGTAATTACCATCTTTTGTCCAATCAGCTACATAACTAATCGCACTTATGAATCTACTTCCTAAAGCAAAATCAGACCGTCCTAAAGGTGCATTATTTCTACCATCTACATTAAATGCTCCTCTCCATTGAGAAGAGTTTTGAGAAGAAGTTCCTTCAAAGATAGAAGTAGAATTACCATAAGTATATGCTGCGTATAAATTTAACCCAAAGTCAAATTTCTTATTAGCAGATGCTGTAATACTAGCAGAAGAACCTTCATTTGTATTAGTAGCATAATAAATTGCAGTATATCTATCATCTAACCCATTTCTTGTAAATACTGGTCGATCATCTGGACCACCAGTCCAATTGAAATCAACAGTTGGATCAGAGTTAATATTTTGGTAAAAAACATTGTTAAGTGTTTTTGTGTAAATACCTTCTAACGATACAGACCATCCACTTGTAAAGTTTTTATCAACAGCTAAGCTTGTTCTAAATACTTGTGGGTATTTGAAATCACTTGCAAAAAGGTCTACTTGACCAGATGGCACAGCAAAATCATCAGCAACATATTGGCCATCAATACTCGGTTGGAAAACGATGTCTCCATCAATTCCATCAGTATCTACACCACCAACAGTTAATCCATTATTATTAAATGCTCCACCAGGCCATACGAAAGGTACTCTACTTGTGAAGATTCCTAATCCACCTCGAACAACTAGTGATTTGTCATTCATTACATCATAGTTAAATCCAACTCTAGGAGAGAACATGATTTGGCCTTGTGGTAATTTTCCAACTTCAGCTCCTTCGATATCATATGCAGTTCCGATAGAATCTCGTAACGTACTTTCAAAATCACTAGCAACATCTTGCTCAGTAGTAATAAAAGGAACATCAATTCTAAGACCAGCAGTCAAAGTGAAATTATCTTGAATCTGAATTTCGTCTTGTGCATACAAACCGAACTGGATAGCATTAAATGCAGATGCTGCATCAGAACCATCCCCTGTGACATTGTCAACTAATGAATATGAACGCTCATAGTTTGTTGCTGGCATTTGATCCAATACTTGAGATAATGAGTCATATTCATATACTCCAAAGTTTTGACGGATAAATAAGTTATAAATATCATAGAACTCATTATGTGTACCAAAAGTAAATGTGTGCTTTCCTTTGTATAATTTGAAATTATTTGTCAAAGTGAAAATTTTCTGATCCAACTGATTAGCTGTAGAAAATTGCTCACTTCCAACTCTAATTTGACCATCTCCATCATCAATAATCATGTAAGGAAAATCTTGACCAATTGGATCTCTATCATCAAGAACAGAAGTATAACCAATTACAAGGTTATTAGAAGCACTATTTCCAATAGTTGTACTCAACTCAATCGCAGAAGAGTTAGTAGTCGTTGGAAAAAATATACCGTTATTTTCGAAGTTAATCGTTCTGTCATTAGAACCATTTACACTACGTTGCTCTGCTTTAGTGTATTGATGTCTTAAAGTTAACTTGTTATTTTTATTGATGTTAAAATCTAATTTACCAAAGAATTTCACACCCTCTAACTCATCAGCTTTACTTCCAAATCCACCAGCATCATAACCATATGTATCACGTAAAAAAGAACTGAAGTTATTAAGATCTGCTTCAGAGCTATTTCCGTCATATGCACCAATTTCAAATGGAACTGGAGTTTCATCTTTTTGAAGCTCAACATTTGTAAAGAAATGAACTTTATCTTTGATGATTGGTCCACCTAAAGAGAAACCATAAATGCTTTGATTAAACTCATCTAATTTTTCTCTATCATCATCCGTTCCACCAATTCGATCAATTAAAGCACCACTAGTTTTACCAGCTAATCCTTCGTTTTGATTAAAGAAATAAGCAGTTCCTTTAAATTCATTAGTTCCACTCTTAGTTACTGCGTTGATTCCACCACCGGCGAATCCACCTAAAGTAACATCATAAGGAGAAACTACCACTTGAATTTGATCCAAGATATCTACACTAAAAGGTGAGATTCCTGTTTGTCCACCATTTGTACCATTATCAGCCAAACCGAAAACGTCATTGTTGACAGCTCCATCAATATATACAGCATTGAATTTGTTATTCATACCTGCAATAGAAAAACCTCCACCAAATGATTCTTTAGCTTGAGGAGTTAATCTTGTGAAGTCATTTAAATCTCGATTCAACGTAGGTAATAAGTCAATATCTTCATCAGAAATTGATGTAGATGCTCCATTAGATTGTCCAGGAAATACTGAAGTTGCTAAAACTACAACTTCTCCTAAAGAAACATTAGAGTCAGACATTTGAACATTATATCTAAATGGCTCCCCTAACTTTAGGTAAATATTTTCTTTTACATTATCAGAAAAACCAGTATAACTTACAGTAATCGTGTAAGGTCCTCCAACTTTCATGTTGGAAATTCGGTAATAACCATCTGCATCGGCGCTATTTCCGTAGAAAGCTCCAGTAGATTTGTTAATCGCTGTTACATTGGCTCCAGGTAATGGATCTCCATTCGTATCCGTTACCCTACCATTTGTAGAGGAAGTAGTGCTACCTTGTCCGAAGGCTGCTACTACCATAAAAATGCTACAAAAAACAATGAGTAGTTTTTTCATCATTAATTTAAATTTTGGTTTAAAATTAAAAATCGCACAAATATAACTATTCTCTGTTAATTCAATATTAAATTTGGATAAGTAGTTATTAACATTTAGGTTACAAAATAAAATTCTTTGTTATTTAGAATTAGTATAATTCTTAGAAAATTTTTAAAAAAAATCCTGAGATAATGTTAATGTATTTAATCAATCAATAATAACTAGCTTCTTATTTCTTGAATGGTAATTTTTCACCTATTTTTGCGAATATTCTCTAAACTCAACATTTTATAACCAATTTAATTTAAACTTTTCCTTATGAAAAAACTGTTTACTCTTTTATTTCTTATTTCTTTAACTACCCTCGCGATCTCTCAAGATCATGTTGTTCAGACGGTAGGAAATACTGCTTTTAACCCAACAGATTTAACCATCTCAGTTGGAGAAACTGTTGAATGGCAAAATACTGGCGGAAGCCACAACGTAAATGGGACAACTGCTACTTATCCAAATAATCCTGAATCATTTGGTAATGCAGTTGGTTCAGGTTGGACTTTCCAACATACTTTTATGACACCAGGAACTTACAATTACCAATGTGATCCTCATGTAGGATTGGGAATGGTAGGAACTGTTACTGTAATGCCTTTACCTCCTACATATACTATTGCACAAGTAACTGGCGATTCGGATATGAATGGTGAGACGGATTCCGTTGGAGTTGTTTGTACTTTGACAGGAGTTGTTCATGGTGTTGATATGCAAGGAAGTCCATCTAGTCTTGGATTTACAATAATCGATGCTGCAGGAGATGGAATTGGTATTTTTAGTTCAAATACTTTTGGCTACACAGTTCAAGAAGGTGATGAAGTAACAATTGATGGAACAATCTCTAGTTTCAATGGATTAGCTCAAATTAATCCAGATACAATTATTGTTAACTCAACGGGGAATGCTATATCTGCAGTTACAGATGTAACAGATCTAGATGAAACAACTGAATCTCAAATAGTTCGATTAGTTGGAGTTTCTTTAGTAGATCCTACTCAATGGGATGGTTCTGGTTCAAATAATATTGATGTAACTGATGGAACTAGCACATGGACTGTAAGAATTGATAGTGATGTGGCTGATGTAAATGCATTAGCTCCACCTGCTGGAACATTTAATGTAACTGGAATTGGAGGACAATTTGATAACTCTGATCCTTATACAGACGGTTACCAATTATTACCTCGATATGCGGCTGACATTGAAGTAATGATGACTGGTTGCGAAATCGGAGTGCTTACTTCTGATAGCGATATGAATGGAGAAGCAGATTCTGTAGGAGTTGCTTGTACAATAACTGGAGTAGTTTATGGAATTGATATGCAAGGTGGTGGAAGTGTTCAATTTACAATAATTGATGCCGCTGGTGATGGAATTGGAGTTTTTAGTGGAAATGATTTTGGATATACAGTTATGGAAGGAGATGAAGTTACCATGGATGGAACAGTTGGTTCTTTTAATGGCTTAGCTCAATTTAGTCCTGATACAATTATTTTAAATTCTTCTGGAAATGCATTAGTTACTCCAACTGACGTTTCTGATTTAGATGAATCTACTGAATCTCAGTTAGTTCGATTGACAAACGTAACTTTAGTTGACCCAACTCAATGGGATAACATGGGGTCAAATAATATTGATGTAACTGATGGAACATCTTCATGGACAGTAAGAATCGATAGTGATGTAGCTGACTTAAATGCTTTACCTGCACCTTTAACTGCTTTCAATATTACAGGTATTGGTGGACAATTCGATAGCTCTGATCCATACACGGAAGGATACCAATTATTACCTCGGTATGCTGCTGATCTTGAAATTATTCCAACAGGAGCTCCTGCTTTACAAATTGCAGGTATCGCAGATCCTCAACCTTCAGACGGTAGTGGTGGAAATACTGCTGGTCCAAAAATGGTTGAATTATATGTGCTTGAAGATATTGCTGACTTAAGTATTTATGGAGTTGGTGTTGCAAATAATGGAGGTGGTTCTGATGGAATTGAGTTTACTTTCCCTGCCGTACCTGCTTCTGCTGGAGATTGTATTACTTATACAGATAGTTTGAATGAAGCAAAATTCGAAACATTCTTCGGATTCCCAGCAACATTCTTAGTGCCTTCAGGTGGTGTTTCAGCTGCTGGTCACAATGGAGATGATGCCATCGAATTATTTGAAAATGGAAATGTTATCGATGTTTTTGGTGATCCAAATGTAGATGGAACTGGAACTCCTTGGGAATATGTAGATGGTTGGGCATATCGTAACTTTGGCGCAATGGCTAATGGTGGTACTTTCGACGAAAGTAATTGGTCTTATAGTGGTCCAGATGCATTACAAGATAATTCAAACACTATGAATTCTCAATACGCAAATCCATTCCCAACTTGTACTTATGCATTGATTGCTCCTCCCCCAGCTTATCCAATTGGATTAGTAACTGATGATGCAGATGGAAATGGAGCAGCAGATTCTTTAGATGTAACTTGTCGATTGACTGGAGTTGTTTATGGAATCGACTTTGATGGAAATGCAGGTTTATCTTTCTATATTATTGATGATATGGGAGATGGTATCAACGTTTTCAACTTTGATGATGTATCAGATTACGTAGTGGTTGAAGGTGATGAAGTTACAGTTACAGGTGCTATTGAAAATTACAATGGATTAGCTGAGCTTGTTGCTTCTGACATTAAATTAAACTCTTCTGGAAATGCATTAAACGCTCCAACAGATGTATCTACATTTGGAGAAGAAACAGAATCTCAATTCATCCGAGTAACTGATTGGACAATAGTTGATCCTACTCAATGGGCAGGTGACGGTTCAAGTTTCAATGTTGATATCACAGATGGTACTAATACCTACGAAATGAGAATTGATAATGATACTGAACTTTCAGGAATGCCTATTCCTTCTGGAGATATTTTCACTATTACTGGTATTGGTGGACAATTTGATGCTGATGAACCATGGAATGATGGTTACCAAATTTTCCCGAGATATGCTTCTGACATTGAAGGATTCGTATCAACTATCAACCCAGAATTAGGAAACAAAATCAAATTTTATCCTAATCCAACTAGCGACAACTTACAGATTCGGTCAGATATCCAATTGGATAATATCCGAATTACGAATATGTTAGGACAACAAGTTGCAGAACTTCAAAACCCTAACTTAAGT
>CAJQQY010000162.1 GCA_905480595.1 uncultured Saprospiraceae bacterium
GTGGCGTTTCAGCTACAAAAGATGATGTACATGCTGCCATTAAAGGGATGGATAAAGGTTTGTATCCTAATGCTTTTTGCAAAATCCTTCCTGATTTTACGGCTGGTGATGATGATTATGTGAATTTAATGCATGCTGATACAGCTGGAACTAAAACCAGTTTGGCCTACTTGTATTGGAAAGAAACAGGCGACCTTTCCGTTTGGAGAGGAATTGCGCAGGATGCTTTAGTGATGAATTTGGATGATATGGCTTGCGTCGGTTGCGTGGATAATATTGTAATTTCATCAACTATTGGTCGTAACCGAAATAAAATTACCGGTGATGTGATCGCTGCATTAATTAAAGCTTCCAATGATTTGGCTGCTATGTTGAAATCACATGGAGTGAATTTACATTTGGCAGGTGGAGAGACAGCAGACGTTGGAGATATCGTTCGAACGATTGATGTAGGAATTACTGCATTTGCTCGAATGAAAAAATCAGACTTAATAGTTAATGATATTCAACCAGGTGATGTTATCGTAGGTTTGTCTTCTTCAGGTCAGGCAACTTACGAAGATGAATATAATGGAGGAATGGGAAGTAATGGATTGACGAGTGCGCGCCATGATATTTTGAATTATGAGTATGCGGAGAAATATCCAGAGAGTTATGATTCAGCGACTCCGAAGGAAGCGGTTTATATTGGTAATAAAAAATTGACGGACGAGGTGATGATTGATGGAAAACCAATGCACGTCGGAAAGTTAATTTTATCACCAACTCGAACTTACTTGCCTGTTTTACAAAAAATAATTCCTGAGTTAAAAGAGCACATTAATGGAATCATCCATGCGACTGGAGGAGGTCAAGTGAAAGTGGATCACTTCATCAAAGATCGACATGTAATTAAGGATAATCCATTTCCAATTTCTCCACTTTTTGATTTGATTAAAAAAGAAGGTGGATCATCGTGGAAGGAAATGTATCAAGTATTTAATATGGGACATAGGTTGGAATTTTATTTGCCAAAAGAACATGCACAGCGTGTGATTGAAATTTCAAAGTCGTTTAATATTGATGCTCAAATTGTGGGTAGAGTAGAGGCACACGAAGGAAATAAAGTTTCTATCAAGACTCCTGACGGCTGGGAGGAATACTAATATTTTAAAATAAGTCTCGGATACTTTCGAGGTATCCGAGACTTAGTCTATCAACAAATGAAAACCAATTATTTTTTATTTTCTAAAATTCCTAATTCATAATTCTCTGCTGATTCAACCAAGATCGGAACTTATTTGCATTTCGGTTATGTCCAGTCAACGTTTTTGCAAAAGCATGAAGCCCTGAATTATCAGGTTTTGCGCAAAAGAAAATATACTCATGATTTTCTGAATTTAGAACAGCATCAATACTCGAAATGGAAGCGATACTAATTGGGCCAGGAGGCAATCCCACATATTTATAAGTGTTGTATGGCGAGTCAAAATTGATGTGTTTGTTCAGTACTCTTCGAGCTGTAAAATCACGTGTAGCAAAAACTGCCGTTGGATCAGCTTGCAGCAACATTCCTTTCTTTAATCGATTCAAATAGACTCCCGCAATTCGTGGTTTTTCAGAATTTGCATTAGTTTCTCTTTCGACGATAGAAGCTAAAGTGTAAACTTCTTCTTTGCTCATATTCATAGCTGCAGCCTTCTTTTCTCGGTTATCTTTATTCCAAAATATTTTGTGTTCTTTAACCATTTTTTCTAAAAAATTCTCAGCATTTGTATTCCAGAAAAACTCGTAAGTATTTGGAATAAAAAGACTCATTAAAGTTTCATCTGTAAAGCCTATCGAAGTGATAACTGATTGATTGTGAAATAGTTGTGCTAGGTCTGCAGAGTCAGCTTCGATGGTTTTAGCAGCTTTACCCGCAATATCTTCAACGAATCTTCCTGTATTTAAAACTACTTTTACAGGAGCTTGTTTTCCCCCTCTCAGGTGAGTGATCAAGGCTCGATTACTCCAACCAGATTTAATTTTATATCGCCCTGAGCGCATGGTTGTTTTCTTGTAACTCATCAGTTCAGCTACTTCTCTAAATGAAACGGTATCTTCAATTTGACCATTTTCAAACAATACATTTACAACTTCTGGAAAAGTAGAATTGGTTGGAATTTCGACAATATTATTTGGAAGATCAGCAGGGACATTTGGAGAAGAAATAGCCTGGTATTTTCCCCATAAAAAAAAGCCCACCACGGCTCCGATGATTAATAATGCAACTAATATTTTTTTGATCATAATATTTTTATTGTTGAAAATTTGAATCGGTTAATTAAATAATCATTCAATCGAAATAGGTGAACTGAATATCTAATTAACCGATTTATTATTCACTAAATCAATATTGCTCATTGTCATTTGGAAAATCTCCTGACTTCACATCTTTAATATATTGTTCGACCGATCCTTTTATAAGATCAAATAATTCTAAATATCTTCTTAGAAAACGAGGATGAAAATCTTTTGTTATTCCTAGTAAATCATGGGTTACTAAAACTTGCCCATCGGTATCTCCACCACCTCCAATTCCGATAGTTGGAATATTGATACTTTCAGAAACTTGTTTTGCCAAAGCCGCTGGAATTTTTTCTAAAACTACTGCAAAGCATCCTAATTTTTCCAAATGTTTAGCATCTTTAATCAATCGTTTAGCTTCCTCTTCTTCTTTTGCTCGAACGGTATAAGTTCCAAATTTATAAATACTTTGAGGTGTTAAACCTAAATGTCCCATCACAGGAACACCTGCCGAAAGAATCCTTTTGATAGAATCTTCGATTTCTTTTCCACCCTCTAACTTTACCGCATGAGCACCTGATTCCTTCATAATTCGGATGGCGGAATTTAGTGCTCCTTTAGAATCTCCTTGGTAAGTTCCAAAAGGTAAATCGACTACAATTAAAGCTCTTTTGACCCCACGAACTACCGATGAAGCATGGTAAATCATTTGATCCAAAGTAATAGGTAGAGTAGTTTCGTGCCCTGCCATCACATTAGATGCAGAATCTCCCACCAACAAAACATCAATTCCAGCTGCATCTAAAATTCTTGCCATTGAGAAATCGTAAGCCGTCAACATGGAAATTTTTTCTCCTCGCATTTTCATTGCTTGAACCACATGGACGGTGACTCGTTTTACTTCTTTGTGTACAGACATTTTAAAATAATTAAATATGAATAATTAAGTACCAACGAAATTAATAAGGTTTTGATTGAGGAGAGAGATTTTGATATTAAACGAGGTGTTTTTTGGAGGAATAGCTAGGCTATCGCTGAAAAAATAACGAAGTATAATTTCAAAAGATCAAAGCAAAATCAAAGTGATATTATCTAATTGTTACTAAGTTTTGTGAATCGGATCTTCTATTCTAATATAAGATGGTTAATTGAAGGCATGAAGGTAAAAAAAACTATGATTTTTTGGGAGTAAAAATATAGAATATAATTTAGTCAAAGAAACGTCAAATCCATGATAATGGTAGGTTAAAATTTTGCAGTATTTCTTTTAAATAAATTACTTTTGCAGCATGAAAAAAATATTCTTATTTATTGCGGTGATTACGATTGGCATTTTTTACCCTTCTTGCTCAAATGATATTGATTTGACTTCAGAGTGGAAGGATATTCCTATCGTTTATGGATTAATATCTACAAGTGATACGGCTAATTATATTCGAGTGGAAAAAGCATTTATTGATAATAATATAGATGCAAGGGATTTGGCTCAAATTCCAGACTCCTTATATTATGAAAATATTTCTGTTCAATTAAAAAGTTTGGATTCTAATAATCCTGCGACTTATGATTTAGTTAGAGTAGATGGAAATTTGGAAGGATATGTTCGAGAAGAAGGAATTTTTGCAGATGCTCCTAACTATTTATATAAGTTGAAATTATCACCTGGCGAATTGGTTGGAGCTCAAGAGTATGAATTGGTAATTAATCGAGGAGATAATTCTGAATTGGTTACTGCGACAGAAATGCTAGTTGATAATGTTGAGATTACAAAACCAGATAATGACCCAACTGAAGCAGACCCAATTGCTTGGGAACAATCTGGTTTAAATGTAAAATGGAGAGGTTCGAATGGAGCACAGATATTTGATGTTACTTTGTTTTTGAACATAGAAGAAAAAGATTTATCCAATCCTGCCAATGATCGAATTGTTACTTTGGAATGGAAAATTGAAGAAAATCAACCTGCAGAGTATGCTAATGACCAGGTTAGAATGGATACGCGATTAACGAAGACAGATTTATTTCAGTATTTGAATAGTCGATTAGATGTTAATCCAACAGTTGCTCGAAAGTTTCTTTCTTTTGATCTTTTGGTAACAGGTGCTGGGCAAGCTTTGACTGATTATATTAATACAGGAAATGCAAATACAGGGATTACTAGTACTCAAGTGATTCCAACCTACACTAATCTTTCGGAAGGTTTTGGGATTTTTTCTTCTAGAAATTCTCAATTGCAAGAGGGATATACATTAAGTGGACCAACGATCGATTCTATTCAAAATAATACGTTGACTAAGGACTTGAATTTTCAGTTTTAGGGTTTAAGTTTGTCAAAAAAATACCTGCTAGGATATAGTTTTCTAGTAGGTATTTTTTTGCACCTGTTGGTCAGCTAAAGCAAACCACGATGTAATAATGTACCAACCCTGCCTTTTTGTCACTTCAAATAAACTAAAAAACTGACACCAATTCCCCTCTTTTTCCCAAAATAATCCAAAATGACAGGTCAAAACGACCAAAACTCCAATGGTATGCCAATTGATAAGTAATAGTTGTTAATCATTTTAAATGACATTCAATCAAACTTAAACTATAATAAAAATGGGTAAAATTATTGGAATTGACTTAGGAACAACGAATTCATGCGTTGCCGTAATGGAAGGTGGTGAGGCAGTTGTAATCCCTAACGAAGAGGGTAGAAGAACAACTCCTTCGGTAGTAGCATTTATGGATAATGGCGAGCGTAAAGTTGGTGATCCTGCAAAACGTCAAGCAATCACAAATCCTACAAGAACTATTTCATCTGTAAAAAGATTTATGGGTTCACGTTATTCTGAAGTGAAGGATGAAGCGGAAAGAGCTGCATTCAAAGCAACTAAAGGAGATAACGATACAGTTAGAGTTGACATAGATGGTCGACTTTATACGCCACAAGAATTATCTGCTATGATTTTGCAAAAGATGAAAAAAACAGCAGAAGATTTCTTAGGACAAGAAGTAATAGAAGCAGTTATTACCGTACCTGCATATTTCAACGATTCGCAACGTCAAGCAACTAAAGAAGCTGGACAAATTGCAGGTCTTGAAGTAAAAAGAATTATCAATGAGCCAACTGCTGCGGCATTGGCTTACGGAATGGATAAAAAAGATCAAGATGTAACTATCGCTGTTTACGATTTAGGTGGTGGAACATTTGATGTTTCTATTTTGGAATTAGGAGAAGGTGTTTTCGAAGTAAAATCTACTAACGGAGATACTCACTTAGGAGGAGATGATTTTGATAGAATCATTATTGACTTCTTGGCTGATACTTTCAAAGGGCAAGAAAATATGGATTTGAGAAAAGATCCTATGGCATTGCAAAGACTTAAAGATGCTGCTGAAAAAGCAAAAATCGAATTGTCTTCTTCAACTGAAACTGAAATCAATTTGCCATACATCACAGCTGTTGATGGTGTGCCTAAACACTTGGTTGTTAAATTAAGCCGAGCTAAATTTGAGCAATTAGCTGATGATTTAGTACAACGAACTTTGAAGCCATGTGCTGAAGCATTGAAAGACGCAGGTATCGATAAAAGCGAAATTGACGAAGTAATTTTAGTAGGAGGTTCAACTCGTATCCCTCGAATTCAAGCTGCAGTAGAAGAGTTTTTTGGAAAAAAACCAAACCGTAGTGTGAATCCAGATGAGGTGGTTGCAGTTGGTGCATCTATCCAAGGTGGAGTTTTAAGTGGAGATGTAAAAGACGTTTTATTATTGGACGTTACACCATTATCAATGGGTATCGAAACCATGGGAAATGTTTTTGATGTAGTGATTGAATCAAACTCAACTATTCCTACGAAGAAATCAAAAATCTACTCAACTGCTGCTGACAACCAGCCTTCAGTTGAAATTCATATCCTTCAAGGAGAGCGACCAATGGCTAGAGACAATCGTCCAGTCGGTCGATTTATCTTAGACGGAATTCCGCCAGCACCAAGAGGTGTTCCTCAAATCGAAGTAACATTTGATATGGATGCAAACGGAATTTTAACAGTTTCTGCCAAAGATAAAGGAACTGGAAAAGAGCAAAATATTCGAATCGAAGCGTCAACTGGATTGTCACAAGAGGAGATTGCTAAAATGAAAGCAGAAGCGGAAGCAAATGCTGATACAGATAGAGCTGCTCGTGAAGTTGCGGATAAAATCAATGCTGCTGATAGTTTGATTTTCCAAACGGAAAAACAAATGAAGGAGTTTGGTGAAAAAATACCAGAGGAGAAAAAAGGTGCTATTGAAGAAGGTGTAGCTAAGTTAAAAGAAGCACATGCCTCCCAAGACATCGCTGCTATTGACACTGCAATGGAAACATTAAATGCTGCATGGCAGGCTGCT
>CAJQQY010000163.1 GCA_905480595.1 uncultured Saprospiraceae bacterium
ATAATGCAAATTCTCCATTTGGTGACATGACAGATTATGCGAATATGTCTTTTTATCTCAATGATAATTTTTTTAAAAAACGAGTTGTCGACATTATGGATATGCCAGAAGGCGATATGCTTTCGCCTGAAGATTTTGAATTGGTAGAATGTTGGGTAAGCAAAGGATATCCTGAAAATTAGATCACTTATTAAAATAAACCTCACTAATCACCTAATAATATTTAACAAATGAAGAATCGATTATTGATTACTATTTGTGCATTATTTATTTTTTCTTCTTTAAAAATAAATGCGCAAAATCCAGTCTTTCAAACTTTTAAAGATACTCGAATTATTAATTCTCACTCCGTGGAAACGGTTCCTAATCGAAAATTAGATTTTCGAATTGGCCACCGTTTTGGAAATATCAAAGGAGGATGGGAATCATTATATGGTTTAGAAGATGCAAGAGATGTTTTATTTGGACTAGAATATGGAATTTCTAATGAATTGACAATAGGTGTCAGTAGAACTAAAGGCGCAGGTGCTTTGGGTGCCTTAGTTAGTCCTTCCATAAAATATAGAATTCTCCATCAAAAAGATGATAATTCAATGCCCATCTCTTTGACCTTAATGGGAGTTTCAACTATTTCGACGATGAAAAGTACAGAGGGCGATGCCTTGACCAATTTTGATAAATTTGCTCATCGAGTTTCTTATACTGCTCAAGCGCTAATTGCTCGAAAATTTTCGGAACGATTTACGTTACAAATTATGCCTGGTTATACTCATCGTAATAAAGTCAACTTTAACGATGTGAATGGAATCTTCTCAGTTGGTGCTGCTACTCGAATTCAAATCAATAAAGTTTTTGGAATTATTGCTGATGCTACATTTTTGTTGGCAGATCGACCTAAAGCAGCTGATGGATCTCAAATTTATTATGCTCCGATGGGAATCGGTTTAGAAATTGACACAGGTGGACATATTTTCCAAGTTAATTTCACCAATGCAAGTGGGATTATTGAAAATGATTATATTCCTTATACGACTAGTAATTGGGGAGATAAAGAATTTCGTTTAGGGTTTACTATTTCTAGAATTTTTAATTTGTAAGTCCGAAGCTCTTGCTTCGGATTCGAAGTCAAAACTTCGAAATACTTAAAAAGTGAAAAGAACATTTTATGAAAAAATTATTTTTAATATCCATATTAATTGCAGCTACTATAGTTTTAACTAGTTTTTTGCCAGAAGAAAAACCTCTTTTTGAAGTAAAAAAGAGTGATGCTATTTCTGAGGTTTTAAAAAAATTGGGAGATGCTCCCATTCAACATCAAGCCAATTTAATTAGAGGTGCTTCTGCCAAAATTGGTGAAGATTTAGCACTTCGTGGAATTGCAAAAAAACCTAAAGGTGGAAAAACGAAAAAACAGAGCAAGCATTTCGTTTGTACTTCTTGCCATAATACAGTTAAGGAAGATCCCGATCTTCGAGTTTCTGATCCACAGGCGAGATTGAATTATGCAAAAGAAAATGGTATTCCATTTTTGCAAGGGACTTCTCTTTATGGAATCGTCAATCGAACTTCTTTTTATAATGGTGATTATGATAAAAAATATGGAAAACTCGTAGAACCTGCAAGAAATAATATTCGAGAAGCCATTCAACTTTGTGCTGTAGAATGTGCGCAAGGTCGAAAATTAAAAAATTGGGAAGTAGAATCTGTTTTAGCTTGGCTTTGGACGATGGAGTTAAAAATGGAAGACCTTAATTTATCTGAAGCTGATTACAAAACAGTCAAAGCTGCAATTAATAATAATGGCGACAAAGGAGCTGCTATCGAATTAATTAAATCATATTATTTACAAGGTTCACCTGCGACATTTATCACTCCTCCAAGTGATCGGAAAGTTGGTTATGGTTTGAAGGGTAATCCTGAAAATGGAAAATTGATTTATGAATTAAGTTGCCAACATTGCCATAAGGATAAGCGATATTCTTATTTCGATTTGGATGATGAGAAGTTGACGTTTCAACATTTAGATAAACATATTCCTAAATATACTCGATACTCCATTTATCAAGTTGCTAGATATGGAACGCCTCCGATGAATGGAAAAAAAGCGTATATGCCGCAATATACTCAGGAGAAAATGAGTGATCAAATGATGGAGGATTTGAGGGCATACATAGAAACTCGCTCCCGCTAATTTTTTCCGATAGAAAAAATAAACCCCATGAAGGATTAAGTTGCTCCATGGGGTTTGTTTTATAACAAAAAAATTACTTCCTATTTGAGGGAGAATGCTTTCTTCACAATTTCCGCTTGCTGTTTCTCATGCACTTTCTTAAATCCAGTCGCAGGCGAAGCTGTATCTCTTCTAGAAACATTTTCGATCACAATATTCTTATGATGAACTTTGAATTTAGTTTGGATGTATCTCCAAGCTCCCATATTTTCTGATTCCTCTTGCACCCATTTGAATTCAGCGTTTTTATATTGCTTGAAAATTTTATTCAACTATAGCGCCAAGGGAAGATCCCGGGACGAATTCCCAATCAGCAAAAAACACATGGAATTATAACATTTTCAATGCTTGCGTACTTTTGAACTTTTCTAAATACAAGTGCATATGATAAAAATGAAAA
>CAJQQY010000164.1 GCA_905480595.1 uncultured Saprospiraceae bacterium
AGGATGATCTTCAGGTGTATTCATCGCGGTGAAGTTATGCCAATCATCTTCAATTTCTCGATCCTCAGCTACTACGAATCCGATTCGAGCAAATACATCAATAATATGATTCATCGTGATTGACACAGGATGATGTGCTCCTAAACTCATTGGTTCAGGTGGCGCAGTCAAATCCAAATCTTGACTACTTGCAGATTCAGCTGCATCTTTCAATGCTTGTAATTTTTGCTCCGCAGCATTTTTTACGGCATTGACCAATTGACCATATTCTTTTTTTCGCTCGTTTTCCACATTTCGAATTTCTCCAAAAAGAGGTTTCAAAACATTTTTAGATCCTACAAATCGAATACGAAATTGTTCCACTTCTTCTTTGGTCGAAGGAGCTGCTGCTTCTATTTCTGATTTAAATTCGTTGACTACTGCAAAAATCTCTGCTGACATGATTTCTTTTTTTTATAAAATTGAAGGCGCAAAGATATGGTTTTGAAAGGAAAAATGTGAATGGGTAGGTTGGGAAATTTT
Source organism: uncultured Saprospiraceae bacterium (assembly GCA_905480595.1). Taxonomy (GTDB): domain Bacteria; phylum Bacteroidota; class Bacteroidia; order Chitinophagales; family Saprospiraceae; genus CAJQQY01. The sequence continues at coordinate 523 of CAJQQY010000164.1, forward strand.
TAGAAAGGAAAATCATGGATTTATTGAGCTTATTAGATATCGGATACCTTGAAGGTATCCGATATCTTTTACCTAACTCATCATTAATCTATATATTCGATTTTATGTAAAAATCGGAATCCAACCGATACTTCAAAAACTAGGTTTACAAATTTCTTTTCTCCATAATTCCGAAGTCCTTGAGAAGGAGAATTTGTAGTAACTGCTCCTTGTTGATATTGATTGGAAAAGTCTGGACTGATTGAAAGCTCAATTATTCCACTCACAAATTCAGTAAAAGGAAACTCTGTACCTGCTCCTGCAGTTACTCCATAATTAAACTTTCTAACAGCTCCATCAAATGGATATACTGGTTGCATTATTCTTGCATTATCATCTTCATATTCACTTAAATTTGTATCAACTGTATAATCGCCTCTAACTCCAAGTAAATAATAAAGTTTGGAATTACTCGTTTCCCTCAAATATTTTTTAAATCCTAATAATAAAGCGACGTTTTGAAATTTAAACTTTCTACTTGCAAAGGTAAAATTACTAGATCCAACATTAGAAATAATTGCATTTCGCCAAGCACTCCCCTTGACATGATAACCTAATTGAGCAAAAACGCCGAAAGATTTTTCCTCGGAAACTGATTCTATTGAAAATGCTCCATGGTAAGAGAATAATGGATCTTGATCTTGGCCTTCCCATTTCTGAGTCCCGATAGTCAAGCCTCCTTTTACAGTATAAGCTCTACTCTGAGCCATTAAAGTTCCTCCAAGGAATATCATTGAAATAAAAAGTAGTACGATTTTTTTCATCTCTATTTTTGTATTTTAAAAAAAAAATTAATCGATGTTCTAAAAATTTTAGTCCTTCCAGATTTCAAAAATTCTGGAAGGACTTCCCTTTATTCATTTAGCTAAAAATTATTTCACTCTTAATCTTTGGCCTACACTAATTTCATTCGTCGTCAGAGTATTTAATTTTTTCAAATAATCTACGGTAATATCATAACGCAAAGCTAGACTATATAAAGTATCTCCTTTGTTCACCAAGTGATAAACTTCAACTAGATCTTCTTCAAATAAAAAGTCATCTTCAGTTTCAGTTTCAGAATCTGGAGTAATTACATCTTCAATAATTTCATTCCCATTTTCATCAACTTCTGCTTCTCTTAATCTAGGCGTTTTGCCCTTTTTCACTCTCCAACCTCTAATTTTCACTTTTGCACCAATGGCAGGTTGAGTTTCCTTTTTCATTCTATTTTTTCGATATATTTGACTCAACCTAATTCCATATTGTTGAGCTAATTGATACATTGTTTCACCTTCTTGCACAAAATGGTATTTTTCTCGACCTCTCCAACTTCTTCGCTTTTTTTGTAAATAAACTTTTTCTCCTTGATCTAATTGTTTCCCTCCTGAACCGAGTCGTTCATTAAATTTTAAAATACATTTTAACTTCACATCATACTGACTAGCAATTTGATTTGGAGTCTGTCTTTCTGCCGCATAAACCATTCGCAAATCATTATTCCGAGCAATTGTCCCAGAAGAAGCAACCACTAAAATAGGATCATTAGGTTCTCCCGGAACTCCCTCGATTGCCATTTTATCATATTTAAATAATTCATATCGCCGAATGATATTAATCAAAAGGGAAGCATATTTTGGGTTGGTAGCATAGCCTGCTGTTCTCAGTCCATGTGCCCAAGACTCAAAATCTTGTGGATTCAAATCGGTAAATAAAAACCGATATCGAGGTTTTTGCAAGAATTCAGAATGTCCATAAAATGAACGTTTGGCACTATCATATTTTCGGAAACAAGACTTGATTAGATTTCCATATTCATCGTAATCATCATCTTCGTGAGCATGAGACTCTCCTTCCCAACCGCTTCCACATTTAATTCCAAAGTGATTATTTGACTTGCGAGCCAATTCACTTCGTCCTGCATTACTTTCCAAAATTGCTTGACCTAATTTGATACTAGCAGGTACTCCTGCTCGAACCATTTCTTCCATCGCCACATTACTGTAACGTTCGATATACCTAAGTACTACCCAATCTTGATCTCCAGTTTGCCCTTGACCACAAGCAAATTGTGAAAGTATTGTTATAAAAATTATTAAAAAACTAGCTCTCATCATGGCGCATTTCTTTTTTAGTGTGAAAAGTATATCGGTCTTGAGATGTTATTAAACAACTTCTATTTATTAATTTTGCAAAAATATCACTTCCCTTCAAATTAAATCAAAATTAATATTTCAATTTGATTTTTACTTTTTTAAAATTAAAATCGGCGAGGATAAAACGTTTTTTAAAATTCAAACACTTATGAAAAAAATCCTATTTATCGTTTTTTTAACTTTCGTAGGTTTTATTTTTTCTTGTAAAAATACAAACTCCTCCGAAAGCACCCAACAAAAGGAATCTAATTCTTCGGAAGGAGAATCTACCGAAAATACAACAAATCCTTCAACTCAGGAAAAAGCACCCACTATTTTATATGCTTGGGTTGATAAATTACGTATTCGTGAACAACCGACGACTAAAAGTGAAATCGTTGAAGAAGTAAAGGAAGGAACTTCATTTACTTATTTGAATGAAAAAACAGATTACAAAGAAAGGATTAATTTACGTGGAACACTTTTCAATGAGCCTTGGTTAAAAATCAAAACAGAGGATGGAAAAGAAGGATGGGTTTATGGTGGTGCGGTAAAATTTTATGAGCCTGTGGTGGATGCGAATCCGAGTCCTTATGATGCATGTTTTGAATTAAAGAAAGATGGGACATGGGCCAAATTTAATGCTTGTTCTGAAAAGGTGAGAGCCAAGCAGTTGAAAAATGATGCTCGATATGTTTTAGAAAATGAAAAAGAAATTATTCTCACTTTACTAACTGGCAAAAAAGTCATTTTTGAAAATGAAACAGCCTCGTTAGAAAGTGATGAATTTCTACAAAGAGATTATTTACAATACCTTCCACAAGTTGGTTTTTTTGTTTTTAGAAATCACATCTACGAAGGTGGAAGTTACTCATTGATCAACAATAAATCTGGAAAGGAAATCATCATTCAAGGTTTCCCAAAATTATCTCCAGATGCGAAACATTTGATTGCAACTAATCAAGATTTAGAAGCAGCTTTTGAATTTAATGGTATTCAGATTTTTGGTTTTCCAAATGGGCGTTTTGAAAAACTATTGGAAATAGAAATGGATGAGATGGAACCTCATGCTCCAATATGGATTGATAATATGACTATTGAAATAACAATGATGCCTCCAAGTTTTGACAAAGAGACGAAACCGAAAAAGGTCAAAATCATTATGAATGAAAAAGGTGAGTGGGAGATAAAAGAATAGTTTTTTTTGCCGCTGATTATTATGATTTGTATGATTCTTCCCAGCGTGTATTATTTTGGGGAACACCTCAAAAGAGGAATCTTAAAAGATCATAATAATCAGCCTAATCTGCGGCAAAAAATTCTCGCTCAACATTCCACATTTCCCAAATAACCTTCCCCCAAATAAAAATACAAAACACCGCCTTCATCACATAAGGAATTACAAATTGCTCCCTCAAAAACCTTGGAAACAAATCCGTCGGCGAAAGTGACGTAAATACAAATGCCAAAATCACTAACACTAAATTCACTCTACTTTTTTCACTAAAAAAATACCAAACTCCTACTCCACTCATCGCAATAACAAAAGTAGGCGACTCCGCTTTGTGATTAAAAATCACCACCCAAATCAAAATCGAAACCAATAATCTCCACCGAAATTCATAACTCGAATAGTTTCTCAATTTAGCCAAAGGCAAACAAAATAAAATTACTCCCAACAATACAATTACATTTTTAGAAATATCTAAACCAAACCAACTTTGTATCCATCCCATCACCGAATATCCATAAGATGCTGCATGATCTGCTCCTAACATTCTCCCCCAACTCTCATATAAAAAAATCAATTGATCAACCCCTACAAATATCGCCGGCAACAATCCTAAAACAACCATCCAAACAACTGAGGACAAAATAAACTTCCCTTTTTGAGGATAAACTAGAAACAAGGCAAACGCAACAATCCCAAATATTTTAATGTAAAA
>CAJQQY010000165.1 GCA_905480595.1 uncultured Saprospiraceae bacterium
TTTCCAAATTTATCACCAACAGTTCTATCATTTTCAGAAACCATAATAACCATTTTTGTATCAGATGGCATTTCTTCATAGGTTTCTAAAAGTCCACCTTTGAATGGACCACTTCCTGGAGAACAAAGCAAAATGGCTATAGGTTTTGGAATATTATGATTTTCAAAATTGACGGCTAAATTTGCAGTAATCACACCTCCATAAGAATGACCCACCATCGCCAAATTTCGAATGATAGGCTTGACAAAATTCCCATTTTCCATTTTTTTAAGTGCATCTCTTATCGCTTGACTTACATTGGTAGAAAAATATTTAGGTTTGGGTGAGTAAACATTTTTTTGATATCGAGGATAAATGACAATATTTCCTTTACGCACTAAATGTTTAATCCATTTTCCATAAATCATTGGATTATATCCTCCGTAACCATGATTAAAAACAATTACATTTGCAGAATCGGGGCGAGGACTTGCAGGTTCATATAACCAATATCCGTCTTGATTTTGAGCAAAATCATATTGTACGACTTCGTCGTGAATGTAAGTTGCGCTACCTGGACCTTCTTCAGGTTGGCTAGGTTGAAATTTATCCTGAGCAAATAGAATGGAAAAGTTTGAAAATAAAAGGAGTAAGAAAATGATTTTTTTCATAAAATGACGTTTAATTAGTCTACTATAATTCAAACGAAATAAACTTACAAATGGTTGTTTAAATCTCGTAAGTTTGCAAACTTATTTTTGACCTTAAATATTGTCAAATATGAAAATATTAAATAGTGTTTTAGTTATTCTTTTGTTATTAGGTTGCTCGAAAAAACAAAAGGATTTAATAGGGGAAGATTCGCCGATTTTTAAAACAGGAGTTGTAGAATATAGCATAGTTGTAGATCCCAAAGATGCAGATTATTTCAAAGCTTCTGAATTTGGAACGATGGCACGAGGAACTTTTAATGATAAAAAATTACATTTTAAAAAGCTGGATGGGAGAGATCAAGAATCGTTTCAAATAGTTGATTTAAAATCTAATATTGAAACTAATTATTTAACTTTCAGAGGAGATAAATATGCTATGGAAAACAAAGGTGAAATGCTTCCTGAATTGGGAGAACTAGTTTTTCAAGATGAAAAGAAGTTAATTGCAGGGTATGAATGTCAAAAAGCTGTGGCAAAGATGGGGGATGGATTTTTGACAGCTTGGTTGACGAAAGATCTTGGCGTTAATTTTTGTCCTTATGTTGAAGCAAATGGATTTGCTTTAGAGTATTCTTTAAATATGCCTTTTGGAAAAGTTAATTATGTGGCAACCAAAGTTGAATTAAAATCTGTGGATGAAAACTTATTTTTGCCATCAAAGGAATATCAACCTGTTACTTTGGAAGAGTTACAGGCCAAATTAATGGGGCCAACTGTAAGTACTGCTTTTGAAAAAGGAGCTAATTTAGCTAATTTTGATTTGCAAAATATGGAAGGGCAAAAAGTGAGTTTAGAAAGTTTAAAAGGAAAAGTTGTGCTTATCAATTTTTGGTTTATTAATTGTCCACCTTGTCGAATGGAGATTCCTGATTTGAATGAATTGAAAACAGAATATGCAGAAAAGAATGTGGAATTTTTAGCTATTACATTTGACCCAAAAAATCAAGTGAATGAATTTTTACAAAAGATCCCATTTGATTATCAAATCCTTCCAGATGCTCGAGGAATCATTGAAACGTATGGAGTGCAAGGATTTCCGACAAGTGTAGTGATTGATAAAAAAGGGAATGTAGTGAATAGCAAAATGGGAGGATCAATGAATATTAAGGAAGAATTGAAGGTGTTTATAGAGGAAGCTTTAGCGCAAAATTAATTATTATCGTAAAATAGAAACAAAGTATACTTTTGTCTCTGCACTAAAAAATAAAATATTGGAAACATTGCAACAGGTTGGTGTAATTGGTGCTGGTAGTTTTGGAACTGCCATAGCACAATTGATTTCAGAAAATGTAAATGTATTGTTATTTGCAAGAAGTAATGAGTTAGTTGAAAAAATTAATTCTACGCATGAACATCTTGGAATCCAACTCAATAAGAATATTGTAGCGACTTCTGATCCAAAGTTTTTGGCTGAAAGTTGTACATTAATTTTTCCAATTGTTCCATCAGTTAACTTTCGGGCAATGATGAAGAGTTTTTCTCCTTACCTACATCCCTATCATATATTGATCCATGGGACGAAAGGTTTCGACGTTCGAGAAGAGGATATAGAAAAATTAGAAAAAGGAAAATCACTCGGCATGAAGTACATACAATGAGTAATGTAATTGAACAAGAAAGTTCTGTAGTGAGGATAGGATGTTTGAGTGGGCCAAATTTGTCTTCCGAAATTATGGCTGGTCAACCTACTGCAACATTGATTGCAAGTCTTTATGATGAAGTATTTGTTTTAGGTAAAAAAGTTTTGAAAGGTAATCGTTTTCAAGTCTTTGGTTCGAGGTCAATGTTAGGAGCTGAAATGGCTGGAGCTTTAAAAAATGTTTATGCAATTGGCTCAGGAGTACTAGGAGGTTTGGGAATGGGAAAAAATATTCAAGCAATGCTAATCACTAGGGGATTAGTAGAAATGATTTATTTCGCCAAAGCATTTAATATTGATAAGAGTGCATTTTTAGGAACGGCAGGAATTGGTGATTTGATTGCAACGGCGACAAGTGAAGATAGTCGTAATTTTACTTTTGGAAAAAGATTAGGACAGGGGGAGTCATTGGAAGAAATCATGGAAACGATGCCTGAGTTAGCGGAAGGTGTTCGTACTTTGAAAATATTTAATTATCTCTCAAGACATCATAAAATTAGAGTTCCAATTACACAAATGCTATACAGGGCAGTATTTGAAGGATTTGAAGTGGAGAAAGCTTTGAAGTATTTGATTACTTATCCTTATGATGTGGATGTTGATTTTTTGTAAGAAAAAATAAATTAGCCATTTAAAATCCAATAAATAAAATACCACATAAACAGAGTTGTACCTAAAATCATAGTTAGGTGTTCATTCATTTCTATAAATTTATTTTTGCTATCAGAATACTTAAACCACTTTGTGATTAAGGTGGAAATAAGCATTAATCCAATGTAAATCCAAAGCAAAACTTCGTTTTTAAATTCAATGATTTTCACTAGTGCTAGTGAAAGAGGAATGGAAATTAAAAAGTAAGCTAACCATCTATTCATAATATTTATGAGTTAATTATAAATTAAACATGAGTCATCCCGAATTTTGAATAAATCAAGATTCGGGATTTCTTTTTTAAGAAAAATTTTTAGAAAAAAAGAACCTCTTATAAATTTGGGTATTCAACCACACCAAAAAAACAAGAGGTCTCATGTTTAAAACATT